>JAHXHI010000030.1 GCA_025656775.1 gamma proteobacterium symbiont of Bathyaustriella thionipta | reverse complement strand
ATTTTCTCTTTCTACTCATTTTTAGGTTCCCCATTAGGTTAGCTCTTATATCTTAACCTATTGTCCAGTTTTCGGGGTCCACTATAGTGATGGCCCCTGATCGGGTCCGTTTTGAACTTTCCCTTGTGTATCAAATAGGAAAGAAGAAGATTGAATTTCATGAAAAATATTCTGTTATTTATCGCTTGTTTGAAAATACCTGGCGTGAACATCGTTATTAAACGGCTGTGTAAAAATCAGTTCAAAATGTGTTCTTGACATTTTATTGTGATCATTCCTTTAAATCGAACCGATTGCATCATATATTAGACATATGACCGCATAATGTATACTATATGATTCATGAGCAAGAAAAAACAAAAAATTTTTCCAAGAGAACGTCTGATACTCGAAGCATTAGGTGAGCGTTTAATGCTGGCAAGGAAAAGACGTAAAATCACCACAGAAATAGCGGCAGCCAGAGCCGGAATAACTCGGGTCACCCTTAATCGTGCTGAAAAAGGTTCCCCAGAGGTTTCTTTAGGGATCTATTTCCGTATCCTTTCAGTTTTACATCTTGAAGACGATCTCAACAAAATTGCGGCTGATGATGAGTTAGGTCGTCAATTACAGGATTTGGAATTAAAATGAATAAAAATACTCTGGAAGTCTGGGTTGATTCAGAGGCTTTTGGCGGGCTGCAGAGAGTTGGGACGATGCATCATGAGCATGGTCATATTCGCTTTGAATATGCTGAATCGTGGCTAGATCATCCTCATTGTTTTAATATCGATCCCCACTTGAGTCTTCATAAAGGTTCTTTTCATCCCCATCCTGATATCGGTAGTTTTGGAATGTTGTTAGATTCTTCACCTGATCGCTGGGGGCAAACATTAATGAAAAGACGAGAAGCCCAGCAGGCAAAAGATGAAAACAGAAAACCCAGAATACTTTATTCCTGGGATTATTTATTAGGTGTACAGGATGAGACCAGACAAGGAGCATTACGCTTCAAATATGAAGGAACGGATGAATTTTTAGATAATAGTCAATTGCCAGCACCGCCTGTGAGTAAATTAAGTGAACTGGAACAGATAGCCATCGAGTTAAGCAATAAACGTATTAATGATATGGACAAACTAAAGCGCTGGCTAAGCGTTCTGGTGGCGCCAGGTTCCTCATTAGGTGGTGCCCGGCCTAAAGCAAACTTTACTGATAATGATGGTTCGTTATGGATTGCTAAATTCCCTGCTAAAGATGACATTTATGATGTTGGAGCATGGGAGAAACTATCTCACCATCTGGCACAAAAGGCACTCATCGATGTTCCTGAGGCAAAACTAATAAAACTGAACAGTGACTACCATACGTTTTGCGTAAAGCGATTTGATCGTCATAATGGCAACCGTATTTTTTATGCTTCGGCTATGACCTTACTCGAAGCAACCAGCAGTGAAGACAGAAGTTATCTTGATTTGGCTCAGGTCATTCAAAACAATGGTGATCCCGATTTCATTAAAGACGACCTGGAGCAACTGTTTCGTCGCTTAGTTTTTAATGTTTCTATTGGCAATAGAGATGATCATTTACGTAATCATGGATTTATACTAAACAAAAAAGGATGGCAGCTATCAAAGGCTTTTGATGTTAATCCAAATACAGATAAAGCCAGTCATGTTCTAAACCTGAATGATAGGGACAACACGCCTGACCTGCAGAATGTCCTGGAAACTGCTTCTTTTTACGATCTTAGTGAACATCAAGCCAGCAGTATTATCAACCAAACGATTGAGGTGGTAACAGATTGGCAAAATGAGACAAAAAAAATGGGGATATCCAAAGCTGACATTCAACTCATGGAGTCAGCTTTTTTGTCCTTTGGAGACAGTGTTATTTCGTCATTTTAAAAGGAACTACGCACAAAATTTATCTGTTTAGATAACAAACATCTATGAAATCATTTTTTCTTTGTTATAATTAAAGCTTACACTCGTTCCGGTACGAACTTACCGGCCTTTACCTGTCAGGTTCACATGACAGGAGGACCTGTTGTGAGCTGATGAGTACAGGTTTATGCAGCTTGCTATCCCATATTAGAGAGGCCATGTTAGAAAGCTACTCTAACAAACAGAATGCATACTGTGGATCATATTTATCCATGCACTGGTGAGTGCATGACACCACTAACTTTTGAGTTTAGTGAATGCCATTCTCGATTCGATACCGGTTAATATTTTTTATTCACCGGTATCGCATTGCTTAATTTTCAAACTCTATCATTCTTTTGCTACAGTAATAATCATACATTGTTCGTGAGTCATGAAACAACAATGACCTGTAAATAACAGGTGTGACTTGTCTTAAATCTATTCTGGCCTAACTGGCTGCCTTTTTTGATCATTTCTGGTCAAACTCATCTCAATTATTTTTTAATATGGTTAATGTATTGCCCAATATTTTTCTGTGTTCTGAAAAGAATACTGGACAGTATTTTACTGTAACGACTGCAGCTCAGTCGTATAAGTGTCTTATGGATTATGAAACAGACACCCGTTCTTTTATCGGTTAATCCGTCACTCTTTTTATGAAAAGATTTATTTAATTATTTTCACCTAGCGGGGATATCATCGTTTATCCCTGTGGGTAATTGTATGCATCCCTTTTTTTAACTACATCAGGAGATGCACTCATGAACACAACTCAAACTGAAACTAAATTTTTCGATCTTCATACTGCCGGAATTGGTTATCTCAACCGTCTTCGAACAGTCAAACCAGCCAATGGCCGACCTTATCAGTCTGTAACAATTGCGGCACTCAGAGGTAATGCTGATAACGCACAATATACTTACTTTGACTGCATTGTTGTTGAAGAAGAAGCTAAGAATGTATTGCTCAATCTGGTTGATACTGATGAGAAGGATACAAAATACATGATTGGTTTTAATATCGGTGATATTTACCCTGAAACCTTTATTTATAAATCAGGAAACAAACAAGGTCAGACAGGTATTTCTCTTAAAGGTCGTTTAATTAAAATCAAATGGCTGAGAAAAAATAATGAACTGATCTATGAACCACAAAAAACATCTGCTGTAGAACAGTATGCTGAAGAGCAAACCGTTCAACAACCGATGGTAAATCAAGATCAGACTCAAGATGAAATTTCTGAAGTCTTTCTTTCCAGGGAAGATCCTGAGTTTGAATCAAAAAAAGAGACACTGAAACAGCAAGGTTATCGCTGGAACAGTGAACGTAAAAGCTGGCAAATTCCAATAGCCGCTTAAACTTATCTTCTTATTCTCAAAGCTTCAACACTTTAGAGTGTTGTCGCATTGGGTCAGGTGGCTCTGCCCGAGCAAATTGATTGTTTCTGGATCAGTTTGCTCCGTCAGGGCACTTGCCTTAGTGCCCTATATTATCCCCACTGTGCTCAATCAGAACCATTGAGATCCTTTTGTGCGGTTGTGAATGCATAAATCCGTGCTCTGATTTCGTGTTGGAAGCTCTATTAGAAAAACTAACCAACAAGCAAAGATGATTGTTATAAAGGTGGCAGAATTCATTGCTCATAGAGTGTTTATATTATTTTTTTCATCCTGCAAATCCATTGAGTAAAAGCTATCAAAGTTTGTGATCTTTTTATACTCACTATCAATCCCGGCCTGTTAGTTATCATTAACACCCACTGACAGGCTTCTTGAAAAGAGGACTTTTGTTTAGTCACTAAACAAAAGTCATTTTGTATTTTTACCGTGGCAACTGCGATTCAGTTGTACCTAAGAATGTTGTGAGTGATGCAATACATTCGGGCAATTCTGCCTTTCACTTGATCATCACAAATTGTGTGATGTTTTGACTTATGGAGATGCTAAAAATGGCTTTGATTAAATTTATAATGTTTATCGTACTGATATTTGCAATGACTTTTCATTCAATTGCTCCTACTCAAGCCTTTTATTATTAAGGAGATGAGAATGAGTCTATTTAAAATGATGGATCAAACTGGTATTTATACCGTTGATTGTCCCGTTACAAATGAGGATATTTTAGAAAAAGCAGCTGATATTTTATTGGAAAAAGTTAATCATTCAGATGTAATAAGTGATCCGACTGAAACCAGACGATTTTTAAAGTGTAAGATTTCAGCATTAGAACACGAAGTTTTTGTTGCTTTGTTTCTTGATAATCGCCATCGAGTAATAGCTTATAAAGAGCTTTTTCGTGGCACGATTGATGGAGCCAGTGTCTATCCTCGTGAAGTAGTAAAAGAAGCTCTGGCTTATAATGCCGCTGCAATGATTGTGGCACATAATCATCCGTCAGGTGTTGCTGAACCCAGTCATGCTGATGAACGCATTACCTCTCGACTTAAAGAAGCGTTAGGATTTATGGACATTCGCCTACTTGATCATTTGATCATCGGTTGTGATGAGATTGTATCTCTGGCGGAGCGAGGCGTCGTTTAAAACAATCCAAAGCAGTTTATTCCTAATGGGAGACATTTATCCCATTGGATCGGGTGCAGGTCTTCTTGTGATATATAAAACAACAACTTAATATCAAAAAGAAGTGTTTTCGTGAAAAATTATCGGCTAGATATTGA
>JAHXHI010000014.1 GCA_025656775.1 gamma proteobacterium symbiont of Bathyaustriella thionipta | reverse complement strand
GCATTTTATCCGGCCGTTTATTTCAGTTTTTCTTCCTGTTTTTATAATAATATCAATTGCTTGGAATAAACGGATGGACACTAATTAAAAAGCAAATTGCTCAACTATAACTATGGGATAGGATGAGTGATTGGGCAAGAAAAATGGAGAAAAAAAAGGACTTATTTTAAAAATGATTTAAAATTCAGCGCGTTGATGATAATAGTTGATTAAAAAACAATCAATATTTTTTAACTTATTGAAAACAAACATGTAATTCAGGATGTTTGACATCCTGAACTGAACTTTTAATTATTTATGAACGAGATTTGCTGGTTGTAACTGGATATAATCCACCAGGATATGGGCAGATTCTAAAAGAAGTGTGTAGCTGTCACTGTCTTTTTTATCCTTATCTTCTTCTTTATCTTCATGCTCATCATTCAGACCAAGAATATCATCTTCATCATCTAATTCTTTAATGTTTTTAAAGGGCTTATCTCCCTTGGCTATTCGGCGTTTGTTTTCAATCTCTAATTGTTCCTGACGAGATTCTTTATATTCTTTTTGTCGAGTTTTAAAGTTAAGAGACAAGGTTTTCTGGTCTTTTTTCTTATCAATACGGGCTACAGTTTCCTGAATATATTGAAAATCAGGGTCAGAAACAACACGTTTTTCATGTTTACTTTTTAGTGCAGGGAAAATACTGCTGACCGTTGGAAAATTTGTGTGTTCAACATTTTTTACCTGATCCCAGGGTAATGCTTCTGGTAATGAGCTTTCGCCAATATCATCTTTGTCATAGAGCGCAGGGAAAATCAGATCAGGGATCACACCTAAGTTTTGTGTACTATCACCAGAAACGCGATAAAATTTGGCATGAGTCAGTTTTATCTGGCCCTGTTCCAACTGCTGTAAAGCCTGAACAGTTCCTTTACCAAATGTCTGGTTACCGATAATCAGTCCTCGATTATAATCCTGTATAGCACCGGCAAAAATTTCTGAAGCAGATGCACTTAAACGATTGACCAAAACGGCCAGAGGACCCTGATAATTAACTTCCTCACTCTCATCGTTTAGTTGAGCAATTCGACCATCAGCGGCTTTTACCTGAACGGTAGGCCCTGATTCAATAAACAAACCGACTAATGTATTCACTTCCTGTAATGAGCCGCCGCCATTGTTTCTTAAATCAATAATAAGACCATCAATATTTTCCTGTTTTAGTTCACTAACCAGTTTTTTAACATCTCGTGTGGTGCTCTTGTAATTAGGATCGCCGGCTTGAGCCGCTTTAAAGTCAATATAAAATGCAGGAATATCAATGACCCCTATTTTTTTCTTCTGACCATTTTCAGTAATTTCAATAATTTCTTTTTTAGCAGCCTGTTCTTCCAGTTTTACTGTATTTCGGACAATTTGAATGGTTTTTGTCTTATGTTCATCTTTTGCTTTTTGCGGGATAAGTTCCAGACGAACCGTCGTGCCTTTTTTCCCTCGGATGAGTTGCACGACATCATCCAGACGCCAGCCAATGACATCTATAATATCACCATCCACACCCTGACCTACACCGACAATGCGATCTCCAGCCTTTAATTGCCCGGCTTTTTCAGCGGGACCGGCGGGTACCAGACGTTTTACTTTTGTATAGCCATCTTCAGCCTGCAGCATGGCACCAATACCTTCTAGAGACAGGCTCATTTGAATATCGAAATTTTCAGAAACTCTTGGTGAGAAGTATTGTGTATGAGGATCGTAGGATTCAGCCAGGGCATTGATGTAAATGCGAAAAGCATCTTCATTATTGGTTTGCTTAATACGATTGATTTGATTTTTATAACGCTTGATCAGTAATTCCTGAATTTCTTTGTCATCTTTACCGGCCAGTTTAAAACTGATTATGACGTTTTTCAGTTGTTGACGAGTAAGTTTATCTTGCTCTTCTTTATTGGCAGGCCAGGGCAACTCATCTCTTTTAATAATAATTTCTTCTTCTATACTAAAGTCAAGCTTACTATAGTCATTTTCTAATAAGTTCATGGTGTAGGCCAGGCGTTCGGCATGACGTTTCTGATACAGGTTAAAGGCATCAAAAGCGTTCTCAAGTTCGCCGCGACGAAAATTGTTATCAATTAAAAACCGAAATTTTTCAAATTTTTTAATATCTTCAGCAAGAAAAAAAGTGCGATTGGGATCAAGTGATTTTAAAAAGGCATCAAAGACTTTAGAGGATAAATTATCGTCTAATACCATTTGACGATAATGTTGGTATTGCAGTTGTTTGGCAATCACAAAACTAAGCTTTGCATGCTCTTTAGCGGGTGAAACAGGGTGAACATATTCCTCAGCATTATAAACCTTGGCGATAGTAGAGAATGGTACGCTGAGAAGAACGGCACTAATGGCAATTGATGCTAATGTTTTGCTTAGCTGCATCGGTGACGCATTAAATGGTGTTTTTAATGATAAACTTAAAAATTTAGGCATAGTTCACTTCTTATCTTTTATGGGCTTTGCTTAAAGAACAGGCTTTTGTAATTAACAGGCTGAATAAATACTGCATAAGTCATATTGAGTATAAAATTATAGACCATCTATCTGACAAACAGTTCATTGTACTTATAATACACCAGTTGCTGACTGTTTCTGACATTATTATTACTATATAGTGACTGTCATCATGTTTTTAAATACAAGTAAAATCAATTTACCGGTAAAATAGCCAATTTTGTACTACTTTAGTCGCCAAAAACGGCGTATTAAGAGGAATTTTTAATTTATGGGACGTTACCGCCCGCCACGTAAACCCTCTTCAAAATATATTACTCCAGAAGGCAAAGCCCGAATGGAGGAAGAGTTACGCTACTTATGGAAAGAAAAACGTCCGGTCGTGACACAGTCGGTATCCGAAGCCGCAGCGCAGGGTGATCGAAGTGAAAATGCGGAATATATCTATGGTAAAAAGCAGCTAAGAGAAATTGATTCACGAGTTCGATATCTTTCGAAGCGGCTGGATGACATGGTCGAAGTTGATCGAATACCTGATGATGTCAAAAAGGTATTTTTTGGCGCCTGGGTTGAACTGGAAGATGAACAAGGCAAAATAAAACAATTTCGAATCGTAGGTCCGGATGAGTTCGATGTTAAACTCGGTTTTATCAGTATGGATTCACCCTTAGCTCAGGCATTATTAAATAAAAGAGAAGGTGATGATATATCTGTGCAGGGCCCTAATGGTGTCATTGAATACTATCTGAGTAAGGTGCAATATACGCTATTTAAGTAAAATTAAGAAATAATTATTTTTTTAAGGTTATTTTAAGAATTAGCACTTAAAATATTTCATATAAATATTAATCTAATGTTCGAATTTTATATCCAGGCGAACTCAATGCTCAAAAAAGTCAATTTTGGATAAAGAACGACAAAAGCTTATCGGGTCTGAAATACACATCAATAGCATAACCGAATCAAGAAAATACCTTTCTTTTTGTGAATACAGACCAGTGATTAATAAATAATAATAAAGACAATGAGACGCTATAGACAAATTATATTTTCTATCTGTCAAAATTTTAATAATAAATTTACTAATGTTGTATCGCTAAGCTGTTCAAACGGGCTTAGTTTTTCTATTTAAAGAAAAATTCTTAGAAATAGGAGGGGTATAATGACTTTAATAATAAAAAAATTACGCTTTGCACTACTGCTTACTTTGATGTTCTTCATGGGACTTTGTAATGTGGCAGCAGAAACTGGAGTTAAATGGCATCCCGGTCATTACATATTAGGTTATGGGACTTTGGCGAATAAAGTCTATCTGAAAAATACGTTTAAATCTATCCGTAATATCCCGCAATTTACGGGAATCCAAATGCGGGTGAATTGGGCCGAAATTGAAACTTCCAAAGGGGTCTATAATACCGCTCTAATTGAGGGTGCACTTGAGCTCGCTGAAAAGTATCAGAAAAGGCTTGTCATTCAAATAATGGATCGTTGTTGGAATTGCCCAGAAAATACCATTGTTCCAGACTATATAACCACTGATCCAATTTATAGTGGTGGTGTTATTCTCAGGAATAACAAGGATCTGTTTGTACGAATATTTGATCCGGTGGTGATGAAGCAATTTAACAAGATGATTAAGTGGCTGGGTAAGACATTTGACTCAAATAATTATTTTGAAGCAATTAATTTTGCTGAGACGGCTTTTCCTTGTCGACATACGCCTGAATGTGTTGCACCAGCCTATACTAATGGCTTAATAGAGAGATTGAAAAATGCTAAAGAATCTTTTATTCATACCAATGTAATACAATATGCTAACTGGTTATCTCAAAGAAGCCTTCGTAAAGGTCCGAAAGCTGTTTTAGGTGAGTTGATGGATGAAGTTAAAGAGCATAAAGCTGGCTGGGGCGGCCCTGATATTATCCCCTATGATGCACCGGGAGTCGCTAATTAGTGTCCATCCGTTTATTCCAAGCAATTGATATTATTATAAAAACAGGAAGAAAAACTGGAATAAACGGCCGGATAAAATGCAAGACCTGACGTAATTTGTTATAATCAAAAGTGACTAAACAACTGATTTACAACAAAAAACGCAGGAA
>JAHXHI010000001.1 GCA_025656775.1 gamma proteobacterium symbiont of Bathyaustriella thionipta | reverse complement strand
GTTCCAGAATTAAAACTGGCTGCATGACAGCAGAAATGATGATGGATATTATATATCTTATTTTTTAATTGTGTTGTCTTGACAGTGGGGTTCACTATACAGCATAAACAGTAAAAGGATGCCGGGTACAAACCCGGAAAGAAAAAGTTCATCAATACTGACACCGGACACAATACCATAGAGCAGGATGGCCATACTGGGTGGAAATAACAGACCAAGAGAGCCGGAGGTGGTGAGTAATCCAAGGCAGAATCGCTGTCGGTAGTTCGCATGCTCCAGCATCGGGTAGAGCAGTGCACCCAGAGCAATAATGGTAACGCCTGATGCGCCTGTGAATGCGGTAAACGCAGAACAGGAGACAATGGTCACAATGGCCAGACCACCGGGCATCCAGCCGAGTAAGGCGTTAAATAATTTAATTAAACGCCGTGTACCGTCACCAGAGGACAGAGTGATTCCGGCAAAGGTAAATAATGGAATGGCCATTAAATTCGGTTGTGATGCCAGACGGTATAATTCAATAATCAGAATTTGCGGGTCAAGTTCTGCACTATAGCTGGCGACCAATCCACCTGCACCCAGAACAGCAAATAGAGGGGTACCGATAACCGCAAGCAGAATTAAGATACAAACAATAAAAATCATAGGATATCAGTACAAGAATTATCATCATCAGATTGTTTGTCTTCAATGACACGCTCATGCTCAAATCCAGTGATAGTGAGCAAAAACAAATGTAATGCAAGAATAAAAAATCCAACGGGAAGAATGAGTGCAAGATAGACAGCCCAGCGTTCATTGGCAGGGGCATATTGCCATTCATCTAACCAGAAGCCAACAGAGTACCAGGAAAATACCGCACTGATAAGTGCACAGAGTAAGAGTAAAGGGCGAATCAGTTTTTCTTGTTGTTCGGTACTGAGAAATGCCGTCAGAATATCAATTTTAATGTGCCGGTTTTGCTCAGAAACCAGTGCCGCACCCATAAAAATGATAAATAAAATAAGATGTCGGGTGACGATTTCCATATGGGTAAAGCCGGTATCAAAAAAATTACGGGCAATAATCTGTATGATTGCTAATACCAGCAGCAATAATAAACTGCTGGCAGCAATGACCTTCTCAAAGGTAATTAAGGCATGCTTGATTTTAAAAATAATGTGTAGCCAGCCCGGCATAAGTTTTAAATCCTTCTCTGGAATAAGCGCCAGGCTTTATTGTTTTGCTCGAAATTCATTGAGCATTGTTGTCGTACGGGTAAACATTTTTTTTGAGATATAATCAGATTTGATTAACTCATCCGCTGCTTTATCACGAATGGCCAGCATTTCCTGTTTTTCCTGATCATTCCAGTCCCATGAAAATCTGATACCACTTTCTTTGAGTAAAGCAATGCTTTGTAAATTATCACGACGAGTGATGGCATTGATGGTTTCACCCGTTTTTTTACCCGTTGTTTTTAACAATTGCTGCAGATCGTCAGGCAGTTTTTTAAAAAACTGATTACTGACAACCAGACTGCCTATGGCATTGGTCATAGAAATATTGGATGCATAGGATAATTTGGTATGCCACTGCATGGTTAAAGCACCAAATGCTGAATTGTAAACCGTATCAATGCTGCCGTGTTTTGCCGTGAGCTGAGTATACACATCAATAATTGACAGTGGCACAGGCGACACCCCGGAGGCATCAGCAAAGGCTTCACCCACGGGATCCCCCTGCCATAGCCAGATATGTCGTGTTTTAAGCTCTGCTAATGAATTAATGGGTTTTTTAGAAAAGAAATGGATACTGCCAATTTCCGGCCAGCCGAGCAACTCGAATCCCTTATAGCGAAAACCGGCTTCAATTTCCGGCATGAGTCGATCACGAACATAGTCAGACTCATCAGTATTCTGGAATAAAAAGGGCATTTCAAGTACCCGTGCAGAGGAATAAATCCGACCAACGCCATAGCCGGTAAAAAAAGCGCCCTGTAATTGACGAGTGCGTATTTTTCGCAAGACATCAGGCTCATCGCCCATTACACCGCCGGGATAGTTCTTGAATTTAAGACGGCCATTGCTCTTTTTATATACTTCATCAGCCCAGTGATCAATTTCTTTCATCCAGGCCGTATCAGGTGGCACCAGCGTAGCGAATTTCAGGATATATTGTTCTTTTGCATGGACATTCGTTGTCAGTAAAAAAGTGGCAATGTATAACAGAGCACAAGTGGTCATTGCTGTAGATATTTGTTTTAAAACCATTGGTCTTCCTTTTTAAGCAATAGGGAAGCTTTCTGTTTGGATATTTGATTGATTAAGTTTTGCTCAGGATACAGTGTGTCACTGGCCTGAAGAATCTGAGTTAATAAATCATGGAAGTTGTGTTGATTAAATCGTTGACGTTCAAGGTATTGTGCCTGTAAAAGATTAACAACCAGTAGTTTATTCTGGTTGGCACTGTTAGCCTGAGAGAAATGTTGTTCCGACAGTTCATAATTACCGCCCAGCATGGGTGATTTACTGCCATAATATACCCCGAAGAAGACATGGGCACCGCTCATATAATAGTGTTCATCTAATTCCAGAACCCTTTGCATAAACATGACCGCTTTAGGTAATTGAGCAAGGTTATGGGCTTTATCACGATTCAAATCAATGGATTTAGCCCAGCATGATGATGCCCAAAACAAGGCAGGTACCGCATTTTTATCAAGCTTATTAATCGCTTCCTGCAAATTGTCCAGTTCGCCATTAATGATTTGTTTATTAATTCCGTACTCCAGTAAAACCTGTTTGGCATGTTGATAACCGCGTTCATAGAGCTTTGCGGCACGGACAGGATCATGGTCTTCAATAAAACCGAAGGCATAACCATAGTAA
This sequence comes from gamma proteobacterium symbiont of Bathyaustriella thionipta, assembly GCA_025656775.1. Taxonomy (GTDB): domain Bacteria; phylum Pseudomonadota; class Gammaproteobacteria; order GRL18; family GRL18; genus GRL18. The sequence continues at coordinate 1,727 of JAHXHI010000001.1, read as the reverse complement.
GCCTGTGCTGCATAAAGCTGTAGGGTTTCATTGCCTGGATCATTAATTAACATGCCTTCAATAAGACTGATATTAGCAGGTAGTGCCGAACGAGCCAGTTGCAGATCGCTTTCCATATTCATGGCGGTAAAACCACCGTCAATTAATGGCATCGCTGCACGAGTAGTGAGCTGTGATATTGAGCAGGCACTCAGTTGAGTCACTGCATAGATTAAAAAGCCAATTTTTAAATAGTTATTCATAGTGTGATGGTTACAGTCTGTGTATTACTCTTTATCTAAACATGCTGAGTCGTTACATAATGTATCACTGGCAAGTCTGAATACCAGTATATTAGTATAAAGTAATAATAACTTGTTGTTTTTATAGATAAAATTAATTGTCTAGGATATGAAAGTCTGTTCCGTATTGCAATAGTTTATCCTGAATGAAGGTGTATCTGTCTTTTTTGTTCATTTAAAATAAAGTAATCAAGCAGGTTCTGATTTTTTCTATCTATTTGAATAATTTGACAATGGTAGCTTGTTTTTGTGATATAAATAATTTTTATCGTACAGACAAAGGTGGCGATTTTTTCATTTTCAGGGATGTTTGCTCCTGTCAGAGTCTCGGGTAGTAAGATGGACACTTTAAGTCCATCCTGTGTTTTATATAAGTTGGATTCAGTCGCCTCAAATGATAAACCCATCGTACTCACATCAATTAATCGAGATCGATGCTGACCATGGAGAATGATTATTTCATCCAGTGGTTTGATACGAACCCCATGACGGCGATCGTCAGAATCTAACTCAATAGTAATTTCATTACTTTTCTTCTTTTTCCAGAACAAATTCTACCCTCCTGTTTTGTGCGCGGCCCTCTACCGTGTCATTGCCGGCGATTGGGAAAAGATCAGAATACCCGGTGGCTGACATTCGACCTGGATGGATACCCTGGTCAATAAAAAATCTCAGCACAGTGGTGGCGCGTACGGCAGACAGCTCCCAATTTGATGGAAAGCGAACGGTTGATATAGGAGTATCATCGGTATAACCCTTGATATCAATATTATAGTCAGCATATTTTTTGAAGAGATAATGAATATCATCGAAAATTGGCACGGCATCTTCAAACAGCTCAACATCACCTGAAGGGAATAGTATGGTGCCCTTAATACGGATAATAATGCGTTCGCCTTCGGTATAGACATAGACAAATTTCCCAAGACGCTGTTCCTCAATCATGGATTCAATATCATTGACTAATTCATCTTTATCCGACTGTTCAGGCTGATCATCTTTATCCATTCCTGGTTGTGGAACAATGGGTTCAATTTCTGAATCAGTAGAAGGAGGGGCTTGCTGAATAATGATCTGACTGGCAGCTGGGGTATTTTGATTCAACGCAATTTGAATTGAAGATAAAACAGATTTGAATTGTTCTGTTTCAATTGACGAGATGGAAAAGAGTAAAATAAAGAAAACCAGTAATAGTGTTACCAGATCAGCAAAAGTGACCATCCAGGCAGGCGCACCTTCTTCTTCAGCAATTTCATCAATGCTACTGTCAGTTTCTTCATCATGAAGCACATCGGTTATGATTTGAGACCTGAGAGTCTTTTTGGCATCAAGTTCAAGGTCTTCGGTACTGGTATTCACGGGTGTAGACCTAGTTGTGACAACGGCCATCCCCGACCAAATTATTTTTTCTTAAATGCAATTACATTTTCAGGTAGTGAAACTTCC
>JAHXHI010000249.1 GCA_025656775.1 gamma proteobacterium symbiont of Bathyaustriella thionipta | reverse complement strand
GATTGTAACTTAAATTCCTGGGTATATCTTACCATTTTTGTCTCCTAATACTAAATTTTTCAGGCGACAGGTATGTTGACATAGGGGGCTGGAAAAAACAGACCGGTCACAAAAAAGCGTATTGCATACAAACAAAGCAAACAAACAGGCAAATAAACAAATTGTAGAGACCGAGATATTTTTTACCATTGATAAAAACTGGCATATTAATAGTCGTTATCCCAAAGATGAAGACCTGGTTGCAAGCGCTGTCAGTATCGGCAAAAAAGCCGCTCAGCAATGGAAGATTATTAAGGCTGAATACCCGGCAGGTGAAGAGGTTAAATTAAAATTTAATGATACCCCTTTATCTCTGTATCAAAATTCTGTTTCGATTAAAGTGACTCTGGAATCGATTGGCGAGCATCGTCAGACTATCCCGCTGGAAGTGTCTTATCAGGCATGCAGCGATAAGATCTGTCTAGCGCCTGAGAATAAAACGTTTTATATTTTTCCTGAGAAATAGGAATCTATTTGCCGTTTTCAGAGGTGACAGCTGTCTTTTATTCAACTATCAATTCCAAATAGAAATATGGCGTAAATCTTGCATATTATTTACCATCATGAATAAATTTGTGCCTGTATTAATACAATTCGCCAGTATTTTGACTGTATTTTGTCCGTCAACAATGTTTGCCGCAGAGCGGGAGTATGTTGTGCCTATGGCGGAATCAAAATGGACCAGCAGCACTAAAAAACAGCATCAATGCACGCTCTCTCAAATGATTCCTTATTATGGTGAAGGTCAATTTATCCACAAGTCAGGCCATAAAGTAACATTCAATTTGTTCAGTGATGAGCCTGTTATGGATGATGATGTCACTATCGTGATTCAATCCGAACCGCCTGCATGGAGACATGATGATAAAGTCTTCGAAATTGGTAAATTTGATTTTGAACGTGGCCATAATCCACTTATTGTTCAGTCTCCCTATGCTTCAAGAATGTTTCAACAGGTTGAAAATGGTATGTCGCCGGTAGTGGTTTATCGTGATATGGCGGATGGTCGGGATATTATTGCCGTCATGTTATCACCCATTAATTTTCGTCAGGCATTGATAAAATATCGTGCTTGTGAAGAAACATTAATGGATTTTGATCTGGATGAAATTAAAAACCTTAAGCTGTATTTCGCCACCAATAAAGATATTTTAACGACACGTTCCAAACGAGACCTAAGAAATATACCACGTTATTTAAAAATGGATTCCACTATATTACAGATTAAAGTGGATGCCCATGCCGATTCTCGGGGGCGACGACGCTTTAATGATAACTTATCAGAAAAACGCTCAAAGGCAGTGGTTAAGTATCTGCTGTCGATTGGTCTTAAAGCTGACATGATTTATGCCGTTAATCATGGTGAACGGGATCCTGCACATACCAATAAAACGCCGCTGGGTCGTTCAAAAAATCGCCGTGCAGATGCCCAGCTACTCACAACTCCGCCGCCTACCCCGGAAGAGCAAAAAGCAATTGAAGCGGCAACGAAAGCAGAGCGTCGTCGGAAATTAACGGAGCGTTCAATTTTTAATCGCCCTTCAATTAAACCTGAGCCAGATAAAGCACAGAATAATAAGGATACCGAGGCAAAGGGTGCAGAGCAGCAAAAACAGAGTCGCAAAAAACAGAAACGATAGCTCTGCCATTTCCTGTTTCTGCTGATAACGACAGCATTGATGATGAGCCACCAGCCCCTAATTTTATTAATTTTGATCATTTAGTTGATAAAAATAACCAAAAAGTTAAATCAAAGTAGGTTAGACGCCTGGAATCCGCTATAATTGCCCTCCTTAACTATTATTTAATTATCAATTAATAACGAACGTGGGAGAAATTCACGATGTCTGACGTGAAAAAGGTAGTTCTAGCCTATTCCGGTGGTCTGGATACTTCAATTATTGTCAAATGGCTGCAAGACGAATATCAATGCGAAGTGGTTACTTTTACCGCTGACGTCGGGCAGGGCGAAGAAGTTGAGCCTGCACGCGCCAAAGCAGAAGCCGCAGGAATCAAGGAAATTTATATTGAAGATCTGCGTGAAGAATTTGCCCGTGACTTTGTGTTCCCCATGTTTCGTGCGAATGCTATCTACGAAGGCGAATACCTTCTGGGTACATCCATTGCCCGCCCATTAATTTCTAAACGTTTGATTGAAATTGCCAATGAAACCGGTGCTGATGCCATTTCTCATGGTGCTACGGGTAAAGGTAATGATCAGGTCCGCTTTGAGTTAGGTGCCTATGCGCTTAAGCCGGATGTAAAAATTATTGCTCCCTGGCGAGAGTGGGATTTAACGTCCCGTAAAACGCTGATGGATTATGCCGAAAAACACGGTATTGCTGTTGAAAAAGCACGCGGCAAAAAATCACCTTATTCTATGGATGCTAATCTCCTGCACATTTCTTATGAAGGTGATATCCTGGAAGATCCCTGGGCAGAACCAGAAGACTCTATGTGGTTATGGAGTGTCTCTCCTGAAAAAGCACCCGATGAAGCAACTTATCTGGAGTTTGATTATGTTAAGGGTGATATTGTTGCAATTAATGGTGAAACGATGTCACCGGCAACGATTATGGAATACCTGAATAAAGTGGGTGGAGAAAATGGTGTGGGTCGTACTGACATTGTTGAAAACCGTTATGTCGGTATGAAAGCACGCGGTTGTTATGAAACACCTGCAGGCACCATTATACTCAAGGCGCACCGTGCGATGGAATCCATTACTCTGGATCGTGAAGCCGCCCATCTTAAAGATGAATTGATGCCTAAATATGCCAGCCTGGTCTACAATGGCTACTGGTGGTCGCCTGAACGTGAAATGCTGCAGAAGATGATCGATCAGTCTCAAGAAGTGGTTAATGGCAGGGTTCGTGTGAAACTGTATAAAGGTAATGTCATTATTGTGGGTCGTGAGTCAAACACTGACAGTTTATATGACGATAACATTGCCACCTTTGAAGATGATGCCGGTGCCTATAACCAGCAGGATGCAGAAGGCTTTATCAAGCTAAATGCATTGCGGTTACGTACGGCCGCTAAAAAACGTCTGAAATAACCCTTTGATATTCTTTAATACCCCTAAATATTACACTATTACTAATTATATTTAGGGATACCTCTTATATAATGAAACGCTAAAATAGACCATACTCTTGCTTGGATTATCAATGAATCATTCGATTGAGTGAAATAATATTTAAAGTGAGAAGGGAAATGCCTAAGCTGATTTGTTTTTTTGACAAAACTTGTTTGTCTCCCTTGGTTGCTGTGGCATCAATAATGGCAGTTTTAGTACTGATCTGGATGTTGTATTTACTGACTTCGGTAGGCTTATAAAGTAGGGTACTGATAAAATAGAACAAGAGTAATTCATTAAAAAAACAGGCCAGTGCCTGTTTTTTTTTGAAATATTTATTTAAAAAATGGCATGCTGTCAAACATCTTATTGTTTTTCTTCTTGGGTAACGGGCGCATTCCATTTGTTTTATTGACAGGCTGGCGACGGCTCTTTAATTCTTTAATGGACAGAATGGTACCCGTGTAGCGGCATAAATATTCAGCGGTTTTATCCGTTTTGGGCATTCTTATAATTTCTGCGTCAAAGTCACAGACTCTTGGCACTAACGTGGGTTTAACCAGTACAATGTCACCTTGATCACAGTGCTTGGGCTTGCCTTGATCTGAAATACAGAAATATTCTGCAAAACTATTGTTTGAAATGACTAGAAAAGTGCCTGCAAGTAATACACGGGTGATCTTCATTTTTTTCTCCTGATAATGTGTGCTAGTTATAACAGTTTTTTAATACATTCCATATAGGTATTTTCATTAGGCTGCTGATTATTTCTTTGTGCTGTCCAGAGCATTTCACCCAGACAGTCCATCATTTGATGCTCGGCTTCATGTGCATCACCTAACTTTGTACATAATGACTGGTACAATGATGTAATTTCAGGCGGGCGTTGTGTGCCAAGCTGCTCTTGAATGGAAATATGCATGCCCAGATGCAGAAATGGATTAGTTTGTCCCATTTCAGGTGAGAAGTCTTTATCCTGATTTTGTTCTGTTTGTTCAAAGAAATCATGGTATTCAGGATGCTGGCTGATTAAGCTGGCGATTAATGATTCCATAGGCTCCATTGGAAGCTTATTTTTAAACTTGTGCCAACTTTGAAAATAAACTTTTCGCAGTTGATTTCTGTCTTGACCGAAGATCATTGATTACCTCTGAATATAATGATAATTGTTTTTTGTAAGCCAGGTATTTTGTAAATGCTGAGTCGTTACGGTATTTTTAACTTTTTTTTCAATGTATGCAAGGGAATAGATTTAATATCTATGTCTGGAAAAAACACCACATAAAGTACGCTTTTACGCTTTTTTTGTGAAAGAAATAAAAACAACTTAAAATTAATAATAATTGATGTTATTTGTTACATTTTTATTAGAGTTTGATTACAATCACAGCTGAAAATGGGGTGCTGAATAGTGCTTGTATCGTTGTAACTATTCAGCATGATTTTTAATCTCAGATAAAATCAGGTAACTTTTTATCAAATAACAATTCCAATGCAAGACTTGAACTTACAC
>JAHXHI010000151.1 GCA_025656775.1 gamma proteobacterium symbiont of Bathyaustriella thionipta | reverse complement strand
AAATTTTAAGAAAGCTGAATATGATTTTGTATGGCCTTTTTTTTAGTTGAATGCTAAAAAAAGGCTATTTACGGATGGACACTAATTAAGGTTAATAAAATACCCAGAAATTTATTAAGGAAAATTGATCGAAAAACAGTCCAAAACATTATAAATAATAATTATAAGCAGCAATAGAACATTACAAAGGAGAAGTTTATGGAAGGTAAAAAAAATATCGTATTTGGCTTTTTGTTTTTAGTCATGACTGCCAGTCTGGGCCCCTATATGGTGGTTAATTTATTACCTGATGCAGCCAAAGCATCGCTTGCAAAACAGGAAGTTTTATCCAATTTAGAGCTGGCTGTAAATTCTGACTTTGAAAATCAGGAAACACTTGACAGCATGACCGCAGATGAAATTGCGAGGGCAAATTCACAGGCAATCATGGCCATTAATACTAATCTTAATGCACGTTCACCTATTGATACTATAAAGGGCGGCCCACATGCACATGGTAATCTTGAATCGCTGCTTAATATTGCAGTGGGTCTGGTGTTAGCGTTATTATCACTGCCGGCATTGTTCAAACAAATCCTCAGCTGGATTTTTATTATTGGCACGATTGCCCACTCAGGTATGGCTTTTTTTGCTGTTTTTGGTTTTGCCTGGGCAAATACAATTCTAGGAACGGGCATCGGAGCAATAATGATATTGCTTGGTTTGCTATTAATGGGTATAGCGACCATTATCGGGTATAAAAACAAACAAACATAGCACCTGTATTCATTATTGTGGTCCAGTTATTGCTATTTCAGTCATTTATTCGTTTTTTCTTGCCTAAATATGAACTGAAAGAATAAGGCGATTATGGTAATACTCCAGACAATAACTGCGCCACTTGGTAAATCGATTATCGAAGAAAAGATTAACCCCAGACCATAGCCCAAAATACCAACGCTATAGCCAATTATCAGGCCTGCTTTTGCTTTATATTTATGACTGGCCAGCGCTGGAATAATAAGACTGGCAAAAACCAGATAAACCCCAACCAGCTGAACAGAACTGGTAACAGCCACAGCAAAAATCAGATAAAACCCGGTACGATTTAAGTAGAGTCTGAATTTAAACCATGTCACTAAAATAGCGATTGTCATTAATGTAATTGGAATGAGCTGCTCCCAGGTAACCCACAGAATTTGACCCACTAGCAATTCTTTAAGGTGCTCACCACCCTGAGGGTTATTTGCTAATAATAGAATGCTGGCTGTTGCTGATAAAATAAACGTTACACCTATTAATGCTTCTTGAATTGAACCCCAAAATCTTTCCATCAAACTTAATAGCCAGGCGCCGAGCAGGGCACTGGTCAAAGCCGCTGCCTGTACTTCCCACCCATGTGCCTGCCAGTCAAACTGGTAGGCAAGAATAACGCCCAGTCCGGCAATTTGAGCGATGGCCAAATCGATAAAAATAATGCCGCGTTTAAGCACTTCTTGTCCCAATGGTACATGGGTTGCTATGACTAACAGGCCAGCTATAAACGCGGGTCCAAGGATGCTTAGAGTCATTCCATCAAGGTTCATTATTGACTATCCAGAAGCTGATTTATGATCCTGTCATACCACTCAAATAATGTTTCATTAGTACTGACACTGAAGGGTAATTCGACGACAGGAATATGAGTCTTTTGTTCCAGCCAGCGAACAGCCTTGTCGTTCTGGTAACTTGCATAAAGGATCATATCAGCCTGACTGTCTTTCAATTGAACAAGGACCTGTGCTAAATGAGTGCTGCCTGGTGCAATGCCGGGCTTTGGTTCTAAGGTTGCCAACCGCTTTAACTTTAACCAGTCTTCAAGATAGACCCAGCTATTGTGATTGACAACAATTTGCTTACCTCGTAATGACTGGCAGAGCTGTTCCCATTTTGCAATTGCCCTGGACCATGATTCCTTAAAGCTGATCCAATTATTTTGATAATCAGCCTGATTATCTGCATCGACACGGCTTAAAGTCCTGGATAAAGCTTCTGCAATACGCATAATTCTATGTGGATCAAGATGAATATGGGGATTTCCATCGGCATGTACATCGCCCTGACTGCGATCTAATTGTTTAGGCTTTTCCAATAAAAGAACATGATCGGAAGCCATAAAATGACCTGTCTGACCGGGCAGGATTTTTCTATTAGCTGACTTTCTCAAAAGTAAAGGCAGCCAGCCGGTTTCTAATTCTGCTCCGGTACAAATCAGTAGATCGGCACGACGCGCTTTTGCAATTAAGCTGGGTCGTGCCTGTATGTGATGTGGATCCTGTAGTGCCGTAGTGGCACTAAAAGCTTTCACCCGATCGCCAGCTAATATCTGCACCAGTGATGCCCATTCGGGCTCACAGGCAAATACATTGATTTTGGCGTAACTATTGGCTGAGCAGAACAAAAATATTAACATCAATAGCAGATGTTTTTTAATGAGTATGAACATTCCATATTTCCTTCTAAAACTGATGAGCACCATGACTTCCCAGGCTGTGAGTATATTGTAAAAAGACCTGGTTATCTGAATTCTCATAGGAGTCATCCCGGTTAAATTGCAGTCTTATGCGACTGTATTCACTGGGCAGCCATTCCAGCATCGCACTATAACGCTCGGGGGTATGTCCCTCATCATCCAGGCCTGCCTCAGCAAGGACATCTTCATCCGAACCTTTATTATTGCTGCTGAGTCGATCATAACGAATGCCTGTGCGCCAATGAGGTTTAAATTGATAAACAGCCTGAGTATACCAACCATCCTGCTGACCATCATAAGTTGATACTTCTTCCGGCGGGCCGCTATTGAGCATAGTGATCATGCCGTCTTCACGACGATCAAAGTATTCGAACTGGAGTTTAAGGTTCCGACTGGTGGGATTACCGTTGGGTGCCCATTTATACACTAAATCGAGAGAATTAATTTTGCTGTCACCTGAGAATGATGGGGTTTCTGCAGGACCGCCATCATGGCTGTGAGCACCACTGGTGCGATCATCAACATCATTTTCACGCCAGTGATTTAAGCCCAGTTGCCAGCTGTGTTCAATGCCGATGTCGCCGCCAATATTGGCAAACACAGTCCAGGCACCGACACCGTCATGATCACCTCCGCCTGGAAAGCGATCACCGCGTAGTAATTCAGTACCAATTTGCATAAAGGTATCTGTTGGTGCCACATAGCTTACCTGTAATCCGTCATCACGAAGCTGATCACCAAACAAGCCCCGATAAATTAAAGGTGCATCGGCAAAATCCCAGGCATGTTCATGTTGTTCATTTAAATAACCAATGGCTGAGAAAAACCGGCCTGCCTTTAAAGCTACTCCATATCCCAGCCCCAGAGTTTGAATATAGGCTTCTTCCAGTTCAGTTTCTGTTTCACCTTCATGCTCATGGATTGCTAAAGTGGCTTTACCATAAAATTTATTATCAACATTGGCACTGATAGCCAATTCTGTGTGGCCAATTGAAAAACCTTCTTCACCTAAACCGGCTTCATTTCCAAGCATAAAACCGGGTAATTCATAGGCATCCGGATCATTGTCGAAATCGGCATAACGACCATCTAATGTGAGACTGATTGCCGGGTTAAAGGTATTTTGCTGTTGTGATGCAGATGTTTTGCTGGTTGCGACTTTGTCAGCAATCTGTTCAACTTTTTGCTGAGCCAGTTGTGTTTTTGCTTCAGATTGCCTCAACCTTTCTTCCAGAGCATTGATACGCTGCTCATAGTCATTTTTTAATGCTTCTACCTGTTTTCTGAGTGCTTCAATATCACTATCAGCCCACACAGGATTAATGTGAGATACGGCTGCTATTGTGGCAGCCACGAGAAATTTTTTACGCATGATAAACTCTTCCGTAATCCAGAATAATCAGTTACAAATAGGTACTATTTGTAACGGTGTAATAACTTGTTTGGCTTACGAAAGAAAAGGCGGGGCGCGTGCCTGATAAACACGCTGTATTACAGATAAATTATAAGGGGTGAAACAGACATCAAGTGCGTCAGTTTGTATGACGGGTAAATTAATATCGGGCGCAACAAGGGTATTATCTGTTTGCTCGGCAGCAACAAAGGCATGACAGTGTTCATTCTGCTCATGAAAAGGGTGTGCCTCTGCATGAACAAGTATACTCATTTGCCCCATAAGCAAGAGAATACTCAGTACAGAAAATAGCATTAGATTGTTCTTATAACGTCTCATAAGTCATAAGTATACACTTGCACCGTAGCAAGTCAAAGACAAATCATCCAATGCGGTCTTTTTTTGAGAACCCGTTATAAAGTTGTTTATGCTGTTTTTATCTTCATTAGCTGCGATTATTTAGCATCTTTTAGTAACAGCTGATGAATTGATACAGGCAGTGTTTTACGTTGCTTGCTGTTACTATCCAGACACACATGATGAGTCAGTGACGTTGCTCTGATTTTTCCTGTTGAATCGAGGAGTTTATAACTTAAAATAAATGCTTCCGCTTCAATATCCTGTAAATAAATTTCTATATTAATGGTTTCATTTAATACGCGCTAGATGTCAACCAACCTGTCGCATTTTCTTGAATTTATCTTTATGGGGGCTTTGCCCCCAAACCCCCAAGGTATTTTTACAAGGG
>JAHXHI010000335.1 GCA_025656775.1 gamma proteobacterium symbiont of Bathyaustriella thionipta | reverse complement strand
TTGCATTTTATCCGGCCGTTTATTTCAGTTTTTCTTCCTGTTTTTATAATAATATCAATTGCTTGGAATAAACGGATGGACACTAATTATGGGGAGATTTCCATCTTACATGAGACTGTACTCAAATATAGGGCACCACAAAGTGAGGTTGGCACTGTTCTTACCATATCCCAAGATGATTATGATGAGTTCTTTCGATTCAATAGGAATCTGGATGATATGGAAGCAGTGAAAAAAGAGATCATTGTTGGGGCTTCCTGGCCACTAAGATCACATCAATATCGTCGTAGCATTGCAGTACACTCACGTAGGCTTAAACTTGTTTCCAATAATACCTTGACAGTTCAATTTAAACACCTGGCTTCAACGATGACCGAGTGGTATTGTGACGGACATCAAGATGAAGATACAGTTAAGTATAAAATACCGAAACTATTAGCAGATGAACTTCAGGTACTTGAAGCAGAAATGTCTGCAGAGTTAGCCATGAGATTTCAAGAAGGAGAAACCCTTGTTGGCAAGGGAGGTGAAAACCTAATTGCTCAACAAAAGCTTCCTAAAAACCAAAGAACATTTCCCTCATTTAAGCGAGCAGTATCAATGGCAAAAAGGGGGCGGTCTGTAGTCATATCATTAGGAAATGGTTTTTATTGTATGAATGGGCGTGATTGTGACATGAAAGCTATAGTGCAATCTTCCTTGTGCAATCCCGGATGCGAAAGCCTTGTCGCTGATGCTGAAAGTATTCCAATCTGGTTACACCGTTTCAAGCACTATGACAAGCTTCTTAAAAAAGCCAAGACAGATGTTGCAACAGATGCCACAATAACTTTCCTTCAACTGGAGAGAGACTATTACGCCAATGCACTCGATCAGTATGAGGTAAAGTATGCAAAACAATAGAAACCAAAGACCTGATAAAATTAAGACCACCTTTAGCGTAGCTGAGAAGGCTCTCAAAGATATAATCAGCGAAGGTGGGAAGGTGTCTCAATATGCCGTAGAAAAGCGTGCTGGACTTTCAAATGGAGCTCTTAATTACAAAGCACCAGAATATATTGAACTTAAAGAACGTATAAATGCCGCAAAAGCAGTACGCGGCCAACACCCGACCAAAAAAGTAGATACAGAAAAGCTTAAAAAGGAAAAATCCCTTAAATCCAAATACAGGGGTGAACGTGATGAAGCAAAAGAAGAGCTAAAAAAAGCACTTGGTGAAAAAATGGAGCTTCTTTACCAATTGTTTCACTTACAGAGTTATCTTAATCATTTGGAAAATAAAGGTGTAGCGAGTGCCGACGTGATTGATATATCGAGACGTTTTCGATATATCAGGAAGAAAAATAAGTGAAATGAAACTTAACGACCGTTTAATTTACAGCTTTTATGGTTCTTGTTATTTGCGGTTTTCAGCCATTCTATTGAAAATAAACTCGTAAAGAAAACTATGTAAAGCTTACATGCCTTTTTTTTACGCTCTCTAGGCCACATATAGGAACTTAGAATGAGAATTGGATACGCCAGAGTAAGCACAGACGACCAGAACACTCAGCTACAGATAGACGCTTTAAAACAAGCTGGGTGTGAACGTATATTCACTGATCATATTACCGGAAAACACAAGGAACGTCCTGAGTTAACTCGCCTTATGGACAGCATACGTGAAGGTGATATCATTGTAGTGTGGCGCTTGGACCGTCTTGGGCGTAGCCTGAAGGATCTAATTGAGCTTCTGGAATACTTTAGGGAGCATAAATCAAAGTTTATCTCTCTAACCGAGAATATAGATACAACATCTGCTATGGGTGAATTGATATTCCATGTGATAGGTGCTATGGCGCAATTTGAGAGAGCACTTATTAGCGAAAGAACAAAAGCAGGTTTGAAAGCCGCCAGAGCAAGGGGTCGTAAAGGTGGTCGCAGAGAAAAACTTAAGCACTCTGACAAAAAGAAAGCGCAAGCTATGCTGTTAGACCCCTCGGTTACTAAGACCGAGGTGGCAGAGCACTTCAGAGTGTCACGACCCACATTAAATAAAGCACTTAACTCTATAGAATCAACTAAAGAGCAGTGCCTATTCCAATAAATCCAGGCTTAACCATGATTTCAGAGACTAATATATTTTCATATCGCCCTTACTGGGCGAAGAGACTACTTCCTTCTCCTGTTTTGCCAATGAGTCGGGATGAAATGGAACAGCTAGGATGGGATAGCTGTGACATCATACTGGTTACTGGTGACGCCTATGTCGATCATCCAAGCTTTGGTATGGCTGTGATTGGGCGACTTTTAGAGGCACAAGGTTTTCGTGTTGGAATAATCTCACAGCCTGACTGGACATCGGCAGAAGACTTCAAGCAACTGGGCAGGCCTAATCTTTTTTTTGGTGTTACTGCTGGCAATATGGATTCCATGGTAAATCGCTACACATCAGATAGGCGTATACGTTCAGATGATGCGTACACGCCAGATGGTAAAGGAGGAAAACGGCCTGATCGTTCTGTTATTGTTTATTCACAGCGTTGTCGTGAAGCCTATAAAAATGTGCCTCTAATTATTGGTGGAATTGAGGCAAGCCTGAGACGAATGGCTCATTACGATTACTGGTCTGACAAAATACGCCGTTCTGTACTTATTGATGCAAAGGCCGATATGCTTCTTTATGGGAATGCTGAGCGAGCCATTGTTAAGGTCGCTCACCACATTGCCTCAGGGAAAGCAGTTAATGAAATAAGAGATATTCGGGGGGCAGCATTTATTCTTAAGCAGTCCCCGAGTGATTGGGTAGAACTCGATTCAACCGAGCTTGACGAACCCAAGGGGCAATCGGCTCACCCGAACCCATACCAGTTCGAAAACAAGTGCAATAACAATGATGTTGCTCAAAGCAAAAGGGAAGTGCCTGTTGTTATTCATAATATTAGGGAAGTGCAAGCTAACCTTCGTAATAAGATAGTTGTTCGTTTACCCTCTTACGAGAAAGTTAAAGAAGATCCAGTTCTATATGCTCATGCCTCACGAGTCTTCCATTTGGAAACTAATCCTGGAAATGCAAGGCCATTGATCCAGGCATATGGAAACCGGGAAATATGGATTAATCCTCCTCCTGTACCACTGAGTAGCAAAGAGTTGGATCGAGTATTTGAACTACCTTATACCCGACAACCTCATTCATCTTATGGTAGTGATAAGATTCCTGCTTATGACATGATACGTTTTTCAATAAACATTATGAGGGGATGCTTCGGGGGCTGCACTTTTTGCTCCATCACTGAGCATGAGGGACGCATTATTCAGAATCGTTCTGAGGATTCTATTATTCGGGAAGTTGAAGCTATTCGGGATACAACTCCTGGCTTTACAGGCACTATTTCAGACCTTGGTGGCCCTACTGCCAATATGTGGAACCTGCATTGTAAGGATGAAAAGATTGAGTCAGCTTGTCGCCGACTATCTTGCGTTTATCCTGATATATGCAAGCATATGCATACCGATCAAAAGCCTCTTATTGAACTCTACAGGCGTGCTCGCAGTGTAAAAGGAATAAAAAGAGTGCTTATAGCCTCTGGTCTGCGTTACGACTTGGCCGTTCGCACCCCAAAGTACGTTAAAGAGCTTGTTACTCACCATGTAGGTGGTTACCTCAAAATAGCTCCAGAGCACACAGAAGATGCACCTCTTAGTTATATGATGAAACCAGGTATAGGTACTTATGATCAATTCAAACAGATGTTTGAGAAGTTTTCAAAGGAAGCTGGCAAAGAACAGTATTTAATCCCTTACTTTATCAGTTCTCACCCTGGGAGTAGCGACAAGGACGTACTAAATTTAGCTTTATGGTTGAAGAGTAACAACTTTAGGCTAGATCAAGTACAAAACTTTTTGCCATCACCGATGGCAATTGCAACAGCGATGTATCATAGTGGAAAAAATCCTTTAAAACGGATTCACCGAAAAGGCGGCGATGTATTCACAGCAAAAGGTGGAAGGCAGCGCCGCATTCATAAGGCTTTCTTGAGATACCATGATCCAAGTAACTGGCCAATTCTTCGAGAGGCTCTTAAAGCAATGGGCAGAGCCGATCTTATCGGCAATGGGAAAAAACATCTGGTTCCCGCATGGCAACCTCGTAATTCAACTCCAGAAAAGAATAGTCGTCGTGTAACCAAAAAACAGCGACAATCTTCTCGGAGATTTAGAAAATAACATATGTCATTTTGTTATTGTCATCGATAAGTTTTGAATTTAGGCATAAAGAATTAGATATTTTCAATATGCGTGTTTCTTTAGAATTTACAGTTGAATAAGTGAACAAGGATAATTGATGGCAAGAGAAGATAGTCCTGTTTGGGATGTTTATGATCTTTATAGAAGTGCTCGGCTTAATGCCAAATATTATTCTGCACTACTTCATCAGACAGAAAAAAGAAATTTCATTTTAGAATTTATTTTATTGTTGACAGCTCCTAGTTCTGCTGTAGCTGGATTGTGGTTTTGGGACTCTCTTATAGGGCAAGAAATATGGAAATATATGGGGATTGTGGCAGCTATTACTGCTGTTTTGAAGCCAATGCTTTCTCTACCCAAAAAAATGAAAGTAAGCGCTTAAGCAACTACCGTTATTTCAAAAAAGTTTTCCCTACCTCATAATCAATCTCATCAATTCACTATGAGGCTCACCAATG
>JAHXHI010000050.1 GCA_025656775.1 gamma proteobacterium symbiont of Bathyaustriella thionipta | reverse complement strand
TTGCATTTTATCCGGCCGTTTATTTCAGTTTTTCTTCCTGTTTTTATAATAATATCAATTGCTTGGAATAAACGGATGGACACTAGTTAATTTCTATGGGATAAATTGATAACAACCCAGGTTGCCGACTAAATGCAGCAGTATAGACAGAGAACATTGATTGTCTCTGAAGTAATATTTTATTTTTAACCTATACTTTATTCATTGATCACTGTTTAGTGGCAATTTATTACGTATCTATCTTGAACTTATCGTCACTTAATAACAAATAACATCAGGTTGTTTATGAAGAAAATAACGATTACATCAGGGATTTTCCTCTTTTTTTTGCTTTCTGATTTTGTTCTATCAGTGGCAATTGCTGAAGAATCATTGAGGATCTCCCCGGAACAATTAAAACATCAACTTTCAGATAAAAATCTGATTATTCTTGATGCCAGAAGCTCAGATGCTTATTTGACTGGGCACATTGAAAATGCTTTAAGTTTTCCGGTTAATCTGACTTATAAAAACAAAAACTTAAATGGTAAAATCAGTCAGCCAGCAGTTATACAGCAATATTTTCGTTCGCTTGGAATAACAGTCAATTCACAGGTAGTTGTCTATGACAATGGTGACATCGCCGATGCAGCAAGACTATTCTGGGTCCTTGAAGTTTATGGCATAAAGCAGATTAAAATACTGGATCACGGTTATGATGATTGGCAAAAAAAATCCTATCCCATGAGTATTAAACAAGCTAAACCGACACCCAGCCAATATATTGCCACTTTGAATCATATGCGTCTGGCAAGTAAATTTACCACACAGCTGGCAACACGAAATGCTAATCAGATTGTCATTGATGCACGCAATTTTTCCGATTATATTGGTAAAACATCAACCGATAAACGCTTTGGACATATTCCTAGCGCAATACATATCGCTGCATCTCACAATCTTGCTGTGACAGAGGGGATCACAAGCTTAAGGCCACTCAAAGAATTAGAACAGCTATATCAAAGGATCCCTAAAGACAGGAAAGTTGTTATTTATTGTGCCATTGGCCGTGTTTCTTCAACAAATTATCTGGCACTAAGAGAATTAGGTTACGACGTATCCAACTATGATGCATCATGGAATGAGTGGGGTAATGATGATAAGCTCCCAATCGAAAAATAATCCAGTTTTTACTGTTTATCATTCTTTAGCCAATCACTCAGGATGAAACTAATATGTGGCAAAGGCTTAATATTCGAACCCAATTAATGGCCTTAATGGCCGTATTACTGATTATTGTTGAGATCAGCACTCTGGTGCTTGTAAACTGGTTCGACCAACAGGAACGCCGCACTATCGCCGTAGAGCAAGCTCAAACACTCGGTCGTTCTTTAAATAATGATTTACTTAAAGCACTTATATCACCTGATGCTGATGTCTATTCAGATATTTCGTTTCGTATAAGCGGTTTCAAATCGGTCGATGCTCTCGTATTATTTGATGAAAACAATAAAGCTGTTTTAAGCTATGGTGACTTAAACTACACCAACGAATTACAGGATAAAAAACTTCTTTTAGGGCAATCCTGGTTTTCTAATAAGGATCGTTTGTTTTTGCAAGTCCCCGTTCAGGCCGATAGCTTTGCGTTTGGCCAGGCACTGATCATCATTAATCCCGAACAATTTCAAACCAAGTTATATGAGCATTATTTTACCTTAATAATGATTTTTCCAGTATTGTTTTTTATTAGTCTGGCGGTTGCCTGGAAAATAAGCTTTCTTTTTACCCAACCGTTTCTTACCCTGGCTGCAACCATCAAAACGAATGATGTACAAAAAAACCAATACCAGATGGTATCAACCGTCGAACAAAATGAAGTAAAGCTTCTTTTTGACGGCTACAATGAAATGATCACTAAAATCCAGAAAGAAACCAGTTTGTTATTTTATCATAGCCGTCATGATAGCCTTACCGGTTTGTATAATCGTTATGCTATTGAACAGGAAATACTCAACGCACTTCAAGAAAAGAACACTCCGGATACAGTTCATGCATTATTAAGTATCGATTTAGACCAGTTCAAGCTGATTAATGATTCGGTAGGACATACTGCCGGCGATGAATTATTAAAAATGATTGCCCATCATTTAGGCTGTGAAACATGCAGTAATATGGCATTAGCACGAGTGGGTGGTGATGACTTCTTACTTTTAATAAAAAACATACTCAAAGATAAAGCGACCTGATTTGCAGAGCAACAATTAAAACGTCTGCAGGATTTTCGCTTTTTTTGGGATGGTAATGCCATAACCGTTTCCGCATCCATTGGTATGGTCTTTTTCAAATCCCATGAATACACAGTGGAAGAATTAATTAAAACAGTTGATATTGCTTTTTACACCGCAAAATCTGCAGGGCTTAATAAATTACATATTTATAATTCGCAAGATAAAGATTATAAGCAAACCAGTGATGATATTATTGCCGGCTATATCAAAGAAGCTTTGCAGGATGGTCCTTCCCGTTTTGAATTGTTTGCTCAGGCAATTGTACCGCTGCAATATGAGGATGATAAAATTGCTTATGAAGTATTAATCCGAATGTGGGATAGTCATGGAAAATTTATGCCACCTGATTGTTTTTTATTCACTGCAGAACGTTACCATATGATGGTTGATATTGATATTTATGTCTTAGAGACTTATTTAAAAACAGTTTGCCAAAATCCAGAACATATTAAAAAAATACATTCGGTTCATCTTAATCTGGCAGGAGGTACGTTAAATAATGCTGACTTTCAGGATAAAGTAAAAGAAGCGATTGATACATTTGATTTCCCATGGGAATGCCTGGAACTGGAAATTACAGAAACATCTGCTGTTGGTAACCTTGCACAGGCATCAGAATTTATTAACTTCTGCCGAAGTAAAGGCATTGGGTTTGCTCTGGATGATTTTGGTACAGGTATGTCATCATTTGAATATTTAAAAAATCTGCCTTTCAATGTGGTTAAAATTGACGGTAGTTTTGTCCGCGATATGTTCACAGACCCTGTTGATCATGCCATGATTCGATATACTCACGATATCAGTCAGCTTCGAAATCAGGAAACGATTGCCGAATATGTAGAAACAGAAGATGGCGCTAAAGAACTCAGAAACATCGGAATTAATTATGGACAAGGTTATTATCTTGGAAAACCCTATCCCCTTAACGACTGGTTTTAAAAGAGTAGAATAATATGCAGATTTATGTTTTATGCTGATTTTTTTTCTTAATCACTGTCGCTACATTTTTCATTTGATTAAAATTAATTGCAAATGAAATTGACTGGGCTAACTCTGAAAACAACTGACGCTCATTTTCATCAAAGCATTCAGTTCGTGCACTAAAAAAAATTACATGTCCAAATATTTTTTTTGACATTTCTTCAATTAAAGGTAAAAAAACAATTGTCCTGACCTGATTTTCTTCAAAAACATCAATATACCCCGCTAACTCCTGAATATCAGATAAATCATTTATAATAACCGGTTTTGAATCAGAATAATGATTACTATTTTTTACCAATTTAAAAATCATATCACAGACTTCTGTTTTGGCTGATTCAAATCGATCACAGGCATCTGAAAAAAAGAGATATTCTTCTTCTAAATCCACTGAAATAACTGAAAAAGTACACGACGGTAGTATCATAAATCGATTAACACAAAATTTTAAGACTTCATCAAGCGGCGTATTACATAACACTTTTTTATTAATTGCTTTAATAATATTAAAAAATATGATGTCTCTTTGTTCATTTTTTTGAGAAATATTGAGCGCTGCAGATTTTTTTTCTATTTGCTCTTCAAGCTGCAGTGTTTTACTTGTAATTATTTTATTTCTGGAAAACATAAAAAACAGCAGCAACACAAAACTAAATGTACTAATCAAAGTAAGTAATATTTTAGAAACAAAATTAACTTTGAACTGCTTAAATAAAGGATCATTTTCAATAGAAAAAAGGTAAGCTACATTTCTCTTTTTCGTATTTTTAATCGGTAAAAATAGTGCACTATAGATCTTTTTATTTTGAACAACTGATGCGACAAACTTATTTGAATTTTCAATATCAGATAAATAACGATGATTAGATTTAATCGATTCAAGACTTGATGCCACTTTATTCGTACAATAATCATTATTAATTGTTTTATCATGAAGATACCATTCACTTAAAACACTCTGTTCATAGTTTGTTTTTTCATCATCAAAAACTGAGTCTGATACGACGAGTTTTTTTATCATAAAACAATATTCCGATTTTGATATCTCCTTCATGTAATTGATTATTGCATTCATTGATACACTCAGTTCAACACTGCCAAAGTGCTTATCATTAAAAATAACTGGAAACACAAAACGATAGGCATTAAAAATTCGCCCTTCTTCAAAACCTTTAACTTCAATCATTTTGGTATTTGCTTCTTTAATTGTAGGCCTGGTATCAAAAAGAGGGTCATCGTATTTATTCGGGCGATGCATTCTTAAAAAACTTCGTCCATCTGGCAAATGAAAATGGAGCTGTCTGATATCAATATGTTCTTTTAAATCGATATAAAGTGGTAAAATATGTTTGTAAAGTTGTTTTGTAACTATTCAGCATAAATTTAAAAAAATTGAAAAAAAAAGCTTGACAGAAAAGTTATGTAATTTATTAAAACCGACATGTCTATGCAGT
>JAHXHI010000399.1 GCA_025656775.1 gamma proteobacterium symbiont of Bathyaustriella thionipta | reverse complement strand
TGTTTAATGTGGATGGTGCCCGAAGTAAGTTGAATCGGGCATATGAAAAGTTAATCGGTCAAAATTAATGTGTTTAGGTACTAGGTCTACACCCGTCAGTGAAGAAGAACTGATCCGACTATGCCTCCCTGAATATATTACCTGGATGGACGATCTCTCACCTATTTTAAACTTTGAACCATTTGCAGAAATATTACAACGTGAAAAAAACATGCCTGTGATGGAAATTATGGAAATTGCAGAACAATATGCCACCGTTGATGAATCAACTCCGGCTATTCAGGTCGCCAAGGTCATGATGCGACGTGAAGTTCGTCAGGTATTTGTTTTACAGGGCAAAAAACTAAGGGGCATTATTTCTATTCAGGATCTTATTCAGAAAGTATTAAGGGCTTAGGGGGCAACATGAAGGAAAGAAGATTAGCAATAAAGATGATGGCATTTGTTATGGCTGGTGGTGAAGGCAGGCGCTTGAGACCACTGACTGAGGATCGCTCTAAACCCGCGGTACCGTTTGGTGGACGTTACCGACTCGTGGATTTCGTCCTGAGTAATCTTGTTAATTCAGGGGTTCGTGCAATCTATCTGTTAGTACAATACAAAGCACAATCATTAATCGAACACATTCGCAAGGCCTGGAGCATTTCACCATTACTTCAGGATCAGTTTGTCACTGTCGTTCCACCACAAATGAAAGAAGGTACCTCCTGGTTTATGGGTACTGCCGATGCCGTTTATCAAAACCTCAACCTGCTTAAACAGCAGCGTCCCGATATTGTTGCAGTCTTCGGTGCCGACCACATCTACCGTATGGATGTACGCCAGATGGCCTGCTTTCATCTACAGAAACAGGCTGATGTCAGTGTTGCAGCGCTGCCTATTCCCATCGAACAAGCCAGCAATTTTGGTATTATTCAGGCGGGCACGGATGGTCAGATCTGCGGCTTTCAGGAAAAACCTGAACATCCTGATGCAATGCCTTCAGATCCAGAACGCGCCTATGCTTCGATGGGTAACTATCTATTTAATGCCGACGTACTGATTGACGCACTTGAAGAGACGCATCAGCGTGGCGAAACTGACTTCGGGCTTCATGTTCTCCCCAGACTTCTGGCAAGTCACCGTTTATTTGCCTATGATTTTTCCAGTAATGAGGTACCCGGCATTAAACCCTATGAAGAACAAAATTACTGGCGTGATGTGGGTTCTCTGGATGCTTATTTCGAAGCACATCAGGATATGCTGGGTATTGCACCCAAATTTGATACCTTTAATCCTCGATGGCCTATTTTTTCCAGTAATGATCAGGGGCCTGTGGCACAGATAATAAGTGGTCAGCTCACAAACAGCATGCTCGGCGTCGCCACGCTAGTCAATAACGCCACTATCAGTAATAGTATTATTCGTCACGAAGCCGTGGTGGAGTCAGGGGCAGTTCTAGAAGACTGCATCATCATGGACTATGTACGCATAGGCAGCGGTTCACACCTGCGTCGGGTTATTGTGGATCGACATAATATCATTAATGAAAATAGTCAAATCGGCTACAATCGGGAACAAGACCAGCGTCATTATCATGTCACCCCATCTGGTCTGGTCATCGTACCTCCCGGCATGGTCAGCTATTTCGCACGCCATTCATCTGGTTCTGAATTCAACTATCTTGACTGATACAGCCAATAAATTATCGATAAAGATTCTAAATACCTTGAATCATAAATCATTACCCATATAACTGAAGACAATCATTAAAAAAATAAAGAGAACCGATAAAATGGGTCGCTGGAATCAGGACAATTATTTAAAAGCATGGAACTTCGCTTCAGCCGTTCACAATGGACAGCGCGTTCCCGGAAGCGAGATACCTTATATTAATCATATTGGACTTGTTGCGATGGAAGCAATGGCTGTCATCGCACAGGATAACAGCATTAAAAATCCAGACCTGTTAGTTCAGTGCGCCTTATTACATGATGTCATTGAAGATACAGAAATCGCTTATAGTGAAGTTGCCAGTGAATTTGGAACTGCTGTAGCAAATGGCGTACTTGCCCTGAGCAAGAATAAAGACATACCTGAAAAAATTGAACAAATGCAAGACAGTTTAAAGCGCATAAAACAACAACCTGCTGAAATCTGGATGGTCAAGCTCTGCGATAGAATCACCAATCTGCAACCACCACCTGCCCACTGGAATAAAGAAAAGATTAATACTTATCGTGAAGAGGCTGGCTTAATTCTGAAGCAGCTGGGAAACGCAAACAAATTACTTGCTGCACGACTACAAGTCAAAATAGCAGAGTATTCTTAAACACCAAGTGAACTGATGAATGACACGAGAATTTATCGATCTTTATGTGCCGTAAAAAATTCAGGATCCATTACTTCAATAAAACGTCTTGCCTGGGGTGATAAAAATTTACCTTTTCTAAGCACCAGGCCATAACTTCTTTTAGGAAAATATTCATCTAAAGGCTTTCTAATGAGGTTTTCATCACCGGTCAGACACACATCGGTCACAATTGACACCCCCATTCCCAGTTCGACATATTTTTTAATGATTTCCCATCCGCCTGCTTCTAAAGAAACATGAAAGGACAGATTTTGCTGACGAAAAGCCATATCAACCACTCGCCAGGTACTCAAATGATGCGGTGGTAAAATAAGCCCATAAGGACTGATATCATCCAGGGTAATATGCTCTTTTTCCGCAAGAGGATGATCTTTTGGGGTAATTAAAACCGGATTATAGGTAAAGATGGGCCGGTAAATCACATCATCGGGTACTTCCAGCATGGAACCCACGGCAAAATCAGCTTTATCAGAGCGAATCAGTGCCATCCCGTCACGACCTGTCACATTGAGTAATTTAAGATGGATCTGCGGATAAGTTTGATTAAACTGGTTCACAAAATCAGGAAGGATATAGAGAATGGTGGATTCACCCGCCGCGATATTCAAATTACCTGATTCCAGACGCCCTGAATTAGCGGCAAAGGTTTCATGCAATTGATCAATCCCGTCAACTAATGAGTTTGACAACTCATAAAGTAATTTACCTTCAGGCGTTAATTGAATTTTTGGCCCTCTACGTTCAAACAAGGTTGTATTTAATTCCCTTTCCAGCGCCTGAATCTGTAACGTAACTGTCGGCTGACTCAAAAATAACTGTTCTGCGGCCTCACTAATACTTCCTGTACGGCTGGCATGACAAAAGGCACGCAATTGTTTCATACGATTTTGTTTGTAATACAGCGCGGGTATCTTAGTCATAATCCCCTCATTATCCGACCACTTTTACGACCTACATTAATATAACATTCTGGCATTTATAAAACTATGACACGGGCATCCACCTGTTTTACCCTGGAACGTGATCAGTATAGGTATAACTCAGCTCATAACCGATGATGTCACTGATGCATTTCAAGTGGCCCGATATGGCAATGTACAAAGCAAAAGAAAACAGACGTGTTGATAGTCAGACAGAAATAGATTTGCATTTGGTCACAATGCTGCAACATTCACTAGATTCTGAGTTAAATAATTCATGAAATATTAAAAAACTATTCTTAATACGAATTGCCAGGCTGATGTGTCGAGCACAATGACCAACACACAGTATAAACAAGCCTGGTCTTACCAAGTAAAGCTATCATGATTTAATTTAATTTAATTTTAGTATTAATATTATCAATATATAAGATTGAAATAATTAAAGTGACTAATAATTAAATACCCTATAGAGTATCTGGAAATCGATTAAGTAATTGATTTTATCAATAGTAAGTGGTCTCTGTCATTTATAGTCTTTATTGATATCAAAGAATTCAGTGGCTATCAGGTTTTCCAATAAACTATTTTATGATGCTTTATAGGGAATAAATGTGGAAATAACATCTGAATCAATTAATCAGCTCCTGCTGGCCAGTTTTTTTATGGCGAGTCTCGGTGTTATTCTTGCGGGTGTATTATCCATTGCCAATCGCCGCCTTTATGTCTATGAAGATCCCAAAATTGATGACGTTGAAGATCTGCTTCCCCATGCTAATTGCGGTGCCTGCGGCACACCTGGCTGCCGCCCTTTTGCTGAAGCATTAGTTGCCCAGGAAGTCGACCCCGGTCTTTGTACTGTTAACAGCACAGATATGAATCAGATGATTGCTGATTTTTTAGGTGTTGAAGTCAGTCATCATGAAAAGCAGGTTGCCCGGCTTGCCTGTGCCGGGGGCAGTCATGTGGCCTATACCAGGGCACATTATGACGGTATGAAAACATGCCGGGCCGCCGTTTTGGTCTCCGGTGGCGGTAAAGGCTGCAGCTGGGCTTGTCTGGGTCTGGAAGACTGCGGCAATGTCTGTGATTTTGCTGCTATCTCCTTTAATAAATTCAGTTTACCAGTTGTCGATGAAGCACTTTGCACCGCCTGTGGTGACTGTGTGACTGAGTGTCCCAGGGATCTCTTTTCACTTCAGGCCATCAGTAATAAATTATGGATTGCCTGCAGTAACAAAGACAATATGGATGAAAGCGAGGCCCATTGTGAAGTGGCCTGTAACGCCTGCAATCGGTGTGTCAGCGATGCCCCGGAAGGTCTGATCACAATTAAAAATAATCTTGCTGCAATGTAACTATTCAGCATAAATTTAAAAAAAATTGAAAAAAAAGCTTGACAGAAAAGTTATGTAATTTATTAAAACCGACATGTCTATGCA
>JAHXHI010000202.1:1856-4731 GCA_025656775.1 gamma proteobacterium symbiont of Bathyaustriella thionipta | reverse complement strand
TCAATATCTAGCCGATAATTTTTCACGAAAACACTTCTTTTTGATATTAAGTTGTTGTTTTATATATCACAAGAAGACCTGCACCCGTTTGATAGAGCCTTTAGAACAATCATTCAGGAACCAAGCTATAAAAACAAAAAAATCTTATTTATGTCCGGTTTAAATGTTGATATCTCTCCTCAGGAAGGACAGGTTTTTCCATTAACAAAATTTATCCCGTGGGCAGCCTATGTTCAGGATGAAAATGGCAATCATCAAACCTGGGAACAAGCTGAAGTATTTGAAAAACTGCAAGAACAATCAACAGAAAATCCTGACCAGCTTGATATGGAAACGGCTATTGATATAATGGAGAGAGCAACAGAAATTCATTTACCTTTTTAACTTGCTCAAAAACTCAACTCATTAGTTCAACTTAGATTTGATTTTTTTTCTCGATGCATTCAACTTTTTTTATGCCCAAGTCGAGTTTTTTTGGGCGCTCTGGAAACGGATACATTTGTAAATCCCGTAATTTTTTAGAATTATCGGGTTTCCTATCCAGATGGGTACTAAATAGCTTTATAAGCATCTTAAAGTTCTTCTACCAGACGAAATCCCTGCTCATTACCTAAATAAGTGGGAAAATTATTAAAGCGAACATAGGAGCGCAGGATTTGACTGAATGAATTCCAGCTTCCGCCCCTCACAGCCATTGTTTTACCTTCTAAATCATTTTCATTGGCACAATATTCTTCCTCACCATTGTAGCGTTTAGTATAAATAGAACAGGTCCATTCCCAGACATTACCAAATAAATCATGAACGCCGTATTTATTCGCTTCAAAGCTGCCCACATCAACTGTTTTGGCACTTTCCCAGAAATATCGACAACCATCGCAATTAGCATCCCCCAACCCTGACAAATCATTAAAACCCAGTTGGTTTTTAAATCCGGTACGGGCGACATACTCCCACTCTGACTCAGTGGGCAAACGAAATCTTCTATTGGTTTTTTCACTGAGCCATCGAGCATAGTTGTTAGCATTATGTAGTGATACGTTAATAACAGGGCGATTACCGCGCCCCCACCCTGAATCATCCGGCATTTTTCGTGAAGTTGCTATAGCAAACGCATCATATTGGGCAAATGTAACTTCATATTTACCAATGGCATAATTATTCTTAATTGTTATTTTGTGTGGAGGCTTTTGATCTGACGAGCCATGGTTGCTGCCCATAATAAATGAGCCTGCAGGAATTGCAATCATTTCTGGTATATCAGTGAGTTTAAGACGCTGATTGTTTTTAACCGGTTTGGAGGCTGGTTTTTGGGCAAGTTGCTTCTCAGCATGCTTTAATAATCGTTTTGCATCTGTTTGAAACTTATTTTTTTACTCACTGTCTCCGTATAGCTGCGCAGGTTGTCCGCAGCTTTTTCATATTTTTCATTATGATACAGTGTCTTACCATAAAAATAATAGAAATCCCTATGAAGGGAAACCTTCATCTTCAACAATTGCCGAAAGGCTTTTTCTGCTTGAGGATAATTTTCCTGATTATAATATTTCGATGCCTGAGTAAGATAATAATTAGCATTTTCAGAAGAATCCTTAGCGATGCTGTAGGGTATTGCCAACAGGAACAAACACCCAAACAAGGCATATTTTATCATTTTTTTCATAGCAGACCTTAACCACTCCAGGCTAATTTTCTCAATAAAAACGAAAGCAAAAAACTTCAGTCTACATTCATTTTTTCATTATCAATTCGCACCAAAAATTGTTTCAATAGAATTTTTTCGGTGACTGTCTGGACTGAGTTTGGTTGCCATTATTTTAGAAAACGAATGATAAGATTTAATTGATTTCAGCAAATATGCCTGTATTGGTTCCTTGATACCTTTTAACTTTAATGGGGGCATTGAAATCACTGTAACTCTGTCTTGAATCATTTTATAAGTCGCATGACTAATCAGAATACCATCCCGCTTGGCCAGGTGTTCTAGTCGATTAGCGATATTGACATTATCACCAATCAAGGTGAAATCTCTTCTTGAATGATGACTGCCGATATCCCCAAGAATGACATGACCTGAATGAATGCCAACGCGCATATGGATATCCAGCCCTGTTATCAAGCGTAGTTCAGGCAATGCTTTCAACATGGCTGCGGCGGCACAAACAGCACGAAACGCACCTTCTTCCTGCTCACTAAATGAAGCAAAAATTCCATCGCCAATAAACTTATCAATAGTGGCATTAAAAAGCATTAACTCTTCAACCATACGGTCAAAATAAGCATTTAGAAAATCAACTACTTTTCTTGATGAGAGTTGATCGGAAATACGTGTAAATTGTACGATATCAGAAAACAGCAGTGTTCGGAATTTATCCTCAGCTTTGGGGATGGTATTCTTATTGGTCCTGGAAATATGGGAAACCGTTGCATCTGGCAGGTAATAACGCATGGCATTTTGATTATTTTTTAAGCGTGCTTCTGCTAAAACCCGTTCGACTTCAGCGATCATACGATCCGGTGAAAATGGTTTGGTAATAAATGCCTGAATACCGATTGACCGTATTTTTACCTGTTCAACTCGCGAATTTTTACTGGTTTCTATAATAATAGGTAAGTTTTCAAATTTATTGGATTGGCGTATACGAGAACATAACTCCAAACCATCGACATAGGGCATATCATAGTCAGTAATGACTAAATCATAGTGTTTTCTATTTAATTTTTACCATGCCGATAAGCCATCGCTTGCGACATCAATCTGAAAGCCTTGAACTGCCAGAGAATTTTTTAATTGATGACGCATCGTGGTGGAATCTTCTGCCACCAGAATATGTTCCGGGCGACCTTGTAAATTTTTAGCATTCATCAAACGCTG
>JAHXHI010000202.1:0-1846 GCA_025656775.1 gamma proteobacterium symbiont of Bathyaustriella thionipta | reverse complement strand
AACGCTGAATACGAGACAACAGCTCTGGAACTACGACCTTATGGGTCGCTGAATGATCAGATTTAATAATATAATCATCAGCACCTGCATTAAAACCACCGATAATCGCTTTATCTGTTTGTAATGAAGAAAGCAACAAAATAGGTATTGATAATTTTTCCTGTTGTCGAATAATACGACACAATGTCACACCATCAATAACAGGCATATCAACATCACTCACAATAATGTCAATATTCATTTCTCTTATTGCTTTTAATGCATCCTCCCCATTACCGGCTTCTATCACTTCATAACCTTCCTGCTCTAATGACGGCTTAACAAGTCGACGACAGGTTTTACTATCATCAACCAATAATAGTTTAGGTTTTATTTCCAGCAAGGGATCAATCACCCGGCTTATATCATCTCTGGTAAAAGGAACTTGAAGAAATTCATTGGCACGGTGATCAATAGCAGATTCCCTGTTTAAGGTATCTGTTGAAATAAAGACAAGACGGGCTTTACACAGTTCAGGATGAGAGCGGATACGATCACAAACATATAAGCCATTCATCTTTGACAGCATAGCGCGGATAAAAATTAATTTTGGTTTATAGTTAATGAGTTGTGGAAAAAAATAAGGTTCACTAGAGTGCAGTGCTTTCACATTAAAGCGTTCATCCAATAAAGAAGTGAGTAATCCGTCAATTGTGGATGAATCAGTTATTAAGACCACGTTGATTACATGCTTATCCATAAAACGCTCATATTATGCTTAATCCCAGTATCACGAAGTTGAAATACTTCATAATTGATGTAATGAATAATGAAGACGGTTTAAAATCAATATAGCCAATATTAACAAATAACTCAATAATTTCTTATCTATATGAATTAATTCAAGCATTTTTAGAACGAAAGACAGGACACTTAAAACAACACGTTTAAAAACAAATATTATTGCCGTTAACTTTTCTATAAAACAAAAAAACCCGTATCAGAAAACTGTACGGGTTTATTTGCTTTATTTAGAACCTGATTCAATATCAGGTTAAATAAAAATTACTTAGCAGCAGGTGCTGGAGCAGCTGGCGCTACAGGCGCTTGAGCAGCCCATTGCTTCATTTTTTCTTCATATGCTTTACGAGCAGCAGCCATTTGAGCTTGTTGCTTGGCTTGCATTTCCTGCATACGCTTCTGTTATGCTTCAAACTGAGCTTTAGCTTTTGGGTTTGGAGCCATAGCCGGAGCTGCAGGAGCTGGCTGAGGAGCCATCATTGGACGAGGTGCATAACCATAGCCATAACCATCAGTGTTTTGGTAATTATTGTAACCATTAAAACGGTTGTTCATATTGTTATAACCGTTGTAGTTGCTGTTACCACTTCCGTAAGCTGAACCACGAGTATTACCTTTACCACGGCCACGGCCACGTGCTTTAATAGTGATTTCAACATCACCATCCATATCAGCATCACCAGAACCATCGCCCCAGCCATTGCCATAGCCATTTCCATAAGCATTGTTATACATGTTGTTATAACCGTTGCTATTCCAGTTAGTGTTGCTGTTGCCATCATCCCAGAACGCACTGGCAGACATTGAAATAGTAGTAGCAGCGATTGCAGTAGCTATTAATAATTTTTTCATTTTATACTCTCCGAAACTATTTTTAATTTAGTGTTATATATTTTGCGTTATTTACAGAAAACACAATTTGTATTAAAGCATTAACATGAATTAATGAAAACAGGCCATCAAAGCCGTGAGCACCTAGGGCGATCGCGCTTAATTTATCTTGACAAGAGCCCATGCATTTGATCTATTACTGTTATTTGAACAGGAATAAATCATGTCAGTTCAG
>JAHXHI010000394.1 GCA_025656775.1 gamma proteobacterium symbiont of Bathyaustriella thionipta | reverse complement strand
TGCATTTTATCCGTCCGTTTATTTCAGTTTTTCTTCCTGTTTTTATAATAATATCAATTGCTTGGAATAAACGGATGGACACTAATTAGAAAGAAATTAAGCCCTGTTTAAGCGTATTATACAAATCGACTTTAATCACTGAGCTATTATCACTCAGGGGTTGTTTAATGTTTAAATAATCAGCTAATGGCGTGCAGTGTGTTTTATCTGCATTGATAATCCTCCACGGAGGATATTCAGAGCGGCTAATTTGCTTCAGCATATGTGAGCGATCAGAATAAAAATTATTCAGATAAGATTGGGCTGGAATTTTTCTGATATAAGGTATAAATTCTTCAGGTAATTCAACAGATGTTTTATCAGAGAAGATGAATGTATTGGTTAAATACTTATCTAAAGGCGTCACAAAACCTAAACGGCTGTCAAAGTCAAAAATGACAGGCGGATGATTGATTTCTGCCAGCAAAACAACATGATAGTCCCAGATAATGGGCTGATTTAAAGGTGCTGCCTGTTGGTTCAGTAGCGGCACTTGATGACAGGGATTAGTGATAAACAGGCACCACATTTTATTGATAGCAATATTGCCGGATGCGAGTGAATGTATTAATTGCCAGATATTTTCCTCGCAAAAAAGCGGCGTATAAAGGTAATCTGCTTTTTGAAATTCCATATTAAGCATTATTTATGAGACAAGGTTAACTTCAAGATGATTGAAACAATGACAAAAACCTATATTAAAGGTAAAGATGAGGCTTTGGAAGTCTCCATTGAAAAAATGCAGGCACAATTACAAGCGCTCGGATTTGATATTGAAGAAGCACTTTGGCTTAATCCTGTGAGTAATATTTTTTCGGTTAATATTCAAGATAAAAATTGCCCGTTATTATTTACCAATGGTAAAGGCAGCACCCAAAATGCCTGTCTGGCCAGTGCTCTGGGTGAGTTCTTTGAACGCCTGAACTGTAATTATTTCTTCGCAGATTATTACCTGGGTAACAAAATTGCTCATGATGATTTTGTTCATTATCCTAATGAAAAATGGTTTCCTTCTGAAGATTCAGATGCGGATATGCGCTCTGAATTGCTGACTAATGAGTTGTGGTCATTTTATGACCCGGAAAAACAATTAACCCCCGAACTGCTTGTTGATACCAATTCCGGTAATCGTCAACGCGGTGTTTGTGCGTTGCCTTTTGTTCGCCATAGTGATCAGCAAACGATCTGGTTTCCAGTCAATATTATCGGCAATTTATATGTCAGCAATGGTATGTCTGCCGGCAATACGATGATGGAAGCCCGTACGCAGGCACTTTCAGAAATATTTGAGCGTTATGTCAAAAATCGTATTATTGCAGAAGGTATTAGTTTACCCGAGGTGCCGGATCATATTGTTGAATTGTATCCCAGGGTACTTGAAGCAATCACTGAATTAGAAAAAGAAGGTTTTATTATTGAGGTAAAAGATGCTTCATTAGGTGGCCGTTATCCAGTGATATCTGTGCTGATGATGGAACCTGATTCAGGGCGTTGCCTGGCTTCATTTGGTGCACACCCAAGCTTTGAAGTCGCTTTGGATAGAACCATTACCGAATTACTGCAGGGTCGACGCCTTGACTCTCTGGATGGCTTTCAAACACCGTGCTTTGACGCAGAAGCGGTGGCCGATCCGGTTAATCTGGAAACTCATTTTATTGATTCAAGCGGCTTAATCAGCTATGACTTCTTTAAAAAAGACAGTGATTATGAATTTGTTTATTGGGACTTTGATAATAGTACGCAGTCTGAATTTGGATTCTTACTCACCATGTTTGATGAAGAAAATAAAGAAATTTATATTGCGGATTATGAACATCTGGGGGTTTATGGTTGTCGTATTATCGCACCGGGTGTTTCTGAAATTTATCCGGTTGATGAGCTCAGCTGGCAAAATAATAATGAAGGCCTTGCTTTAAGGGAGCGAGTGTTGTCTTTAGGTGCTTTGAATATTGAACAGGCAAAAGTATTATTGCAGGAACTTGAAGAAAGTGACTATAGTGATCATTCTGATGTCTGCGGTTTAATTGGTGTAGCCCCTGATCCCCAAAGTGTATGGGAAAGTTTGAGAATAGGTGAACTAAAAGGTATGCTGGCGCTGCATTCGGGGGAGTTTGAGCAGGCATTGGAATGGGCCCAATGGTGTCTGGAAATGGCACAGATATCGGCACCCAGAGAAAAACTCTACCGGGCTTTAGTGGCAATGCTGGAAATCCAGCTGGATCAAAGCAAAACCCGGGAAATGTACCGGGATGGTTTAGATGCCCTGTATGGTCTGGATACCGTAGAGCGTTGTATCGCTCTCATTGATGGTGAAAGGCATTATGATGGTTTGTTTGATGCCGGCCTGGAACTTAATGGCTTGCAGCGTCATCAGAAGTTATTAGCAGCCTATGAAAAATTACAGGAAGCTAAGAGAAAGTTTTAGCTTGTTATCATCAAATGCTTTAACCCTAAAAAAGGGGGCTGTTATATTTGCAAATGATTGATTACAATCAACCTATATTAAATGCGAAAAATAATGACTAAAGAAGTAGAGAATACATGAAAGAAAATTTTGCCAATATTATCTCGGCAGTTGGGGAAAATCTGGATAGAGATGGTTTACGTGATACCCCCGAACGGGCAGCTAAAGCCTTTCAGTTTTTAACGCGCGGCTATCATCAGAATATTGAAGAAGTGGTCAATGACGCTATTTTTGAATCTGATAATGATGAAATGGTACTGGTTAAAGATATTGAAGTTTATTCCCTGTGTGAACATCATCTATTGCCTTTTATTGGTAAGTGCCATGTGGCCTATTTACCGCAAGGCAAAGTCATTGGTTTGTCCAAAATTGCACGTATTGTGGATATGTATGCTCGCCGTTTACAGATTCAGGAAAATATGACTAAACAGATTGCAGAAACAATTATGGCAGTGACGGGAGCCAGAGGTGTCGGAGTGGTACTGGAGGCGAAGCATTTATGTATGATGATGCGTGGTGTTGAAAAACAAAACTCGATGATGACGACGTCAATGATGCTGGGTGCATTTCGCGAAGGTGACTCAACGCGTTCTGAATTTCTAAGTTTGATACGTTAGCCATGTCTTCTCAAAAAGCTACGATTTACATTAAAAATTTACGTCTCAGGACATTTATTGGTTTTAATGAAGAAGAAAGAACCAAAAAACAGGATGTTATTGTGAATATTCAGCTGTGTTATGACGCTGCTGCTGCCACTGAAAGTGATTCGGTCGATGATGCTTGTAACTACAAGGTCCTCACCAAAAAAATTATTACCCTGGTTGAAGAGCAGGCATTTGATTTGTTAGAAAAAATGGCGGGGGACATCATTGTTCTGATTGCGGCTATTAGCAAAGTACAGGAAGCATCGGTGGAAATTGACAAGCCTCATGCATTACGCTTTGCAGACTCTGTTTCAGTGAAAATGGAGTATAGAAGAGAGGCCTGACGATTGCCTAATAACTTCTCTCAACAGAGAAGTGAGCCAGTGTAATCATCGCTTGTTTATATTTTGAGTCAGGGATATTTTCTAATTGTGCAATAGCCTGTTCTGCTTCTTTTCGGGCAATGTTACGTGTGTAATCCAGTGCACCGGTTGTTTCAATCGCCTGAGTAATGGCTTCAATTTGCTCCAGCCCTCCTTGTTCAATCGCCTCTCTGATTAGTTTTGCCTGTTCCTCGGTACCATGTGCCATTGCATAGATAAGCGGTAGCGTTGGTTTACCTTCTGCCAGATCATCACCGACATTTTTGCCCATGTCTTCACTGCTGGCACTATAATCCAGAACGTCATCGATCAATTGAAATGCGGTGCCCAGATGCATTCCAAATTTGGCCATGGCTTGTTCTGTCGCATCATCCTGGTGAGCAACAACAGCACCTAATTGTGATGCTGATTCAAATAGTTTAGCGGTTTTGTAATGAATGACTTCAATATAACGCGCTTCTGTAGTGGAAGCATCATTGCAGTTCAGCAGTTGTAAGACTTCACCCTCGGCAATCGTATTAGTAGAATGAGAAAGAATTTCCATTACTTTCATACTGCCGACACCAACCATCATCTCAAAGGCTCTGGAATAGAGAAAATCGCCCACTAATACACTGGCAGCATTACCCCAGAGTTCATTTGCAGTGTCTTTGCCGCGACGTAGTTCAGACTCATCAACCACATCATCATGCAATAAAGTGGCAGTGTGGATAAACTCAATTACAGCAGCTAAGGTCACATCATGCTCATCCTTGCTGCTTGATGCTGAGTCATTGTAAGCAAAGGCATTGGCACTGAGCAGAACCAGCACCGGACGCAGGCGTTTACCGCCACTATTGATAATGTACTGGCTGATTTGATTAATCAAAACCACCTCGGAATAAAGGCTGTTTTGAATCAAGTGATTAACTCGCTCCATATCGCCTTTAATTAATGTGAAAACGTCTTCTATGTTCATTTTATAAATTGTAAAATATCATTTGCTATTAAAAGTTATATCTATCAATAAACACATGTAAACTACATGAGCTCAATAAAACCTATGGATCGTATGTTTACAGCATGACGCTGTCAAGCATTTACTATCGAAAAAAATTGAATTTTACAGGATATAACAGGGTAAGAGCATTATAAATGCTGCCCTAATAAAATTTCAGCCCTGAAATTATCATCCAGAGCAGCTAATTTACGCTTTCGCTTAAGG
>JAHXHI010000277.1 GCA_025656775.1 gamma proteobacterium symbiont of Bathyaustriella thionipta | reverse complement strand
CTTTTCAATATCTAGCCGATAATTTTTCACGAAAACACTTCTTTTTGATATTAAGTTGTTGTTTTATATATCACAAGAAGATCTGCACCCCGTTATGGCATGCCTTTCCAAAAAGATGACACTCTTTTTTTAAAGCGCTGGTCAATATATTACAACTCTCACTACAAAGCCTGAATGTAAAAGAGAATACCTATTCTGAAGTGCAAAACATTATTGACGCTAAACAACAATGGGAATCGACTGTCGATCAACTGGATGTATTAATTTGTTTGCTGGACAAGAAAGGTAACGTATTTCGGGTCAATAAAACACTGGAAAAATGGCATCTTGGCAACGTGAGATGTGTCAAGGGTGCTGATGTACACGACCTTTTGCATCCGGACTGTAATGACGCTGCCTGTCAATTGAAAAATCATTGGCACAACCTTTGGAACGCCTTTACACATAACAATGTATTAACACGTGAATTTCATGATGAAGTTAATCACGGTGAAGTTCGCATGACCTTGTTAAAGGGGAAAAACACTGATAGCCACAATGATGAACTTTCAACCCTGGTCATAGAAAACACCAACGAAAGCAAAAAAGCATTAACGCTTTTGGAAGAGTATAGCGAAGAATTGTATTCCCAGGTTCAAAATCAGACAATCAAGATCGGTGAAATCAGTGCCCACTTAGAAAACAGGATTCATGAGCACAAGCAGGATAAAAATACACTGCAATTGACGGAAAAAAGATTATTGTCACTTTCAGCCAAATTACTCACTGCACAGGAAGAAGAAAGAAAACGCATAGCAGCTGAATTACATGATGGTGTCGGCCAAAGCATCAGCGCTATCAAGTTTAACCTTGAAAGCATGTTGGCAACACACGGAATAGATAACAAAAAAAATCTGGAAACAGTTGTCACCCGGCTAAGAGATACTGTTGAAGAAATTCGCCGTATATCAATGGGGCTGCGCCCATCCATGATTGATGATTTAGGCATACTGATCACCATTCAGTGGCTATGCAGAACTTTTCAACAAGATCATCCAGGCATTAAACTTGAGCATAAGCTGACAATTGATGAAACCAATATATCCGAAATTCAAAAAGTTTCAATTTTCAGGATTATGCAGGAAGCGTTACACAATATTGCCAAATACTCACAGGCAGACAATGTTTCTATAGAAATAACAACCGAAAAATATGCGATTAATCTTAATATAGAAGATGATGGCATTGGCTTTCAGCCTAGTGTGAGTCAACTGACGAATGGATTTGGTCTGTGCAGTATGAAAGAACGGGCAAAGTTATCCGGTGGATGCCTATCGATTCAGTCATCACCAGGTAATGGCACTTTAATCAAATCCGTTTGGACATAATGCTGAAGCCCATCTGCCTGAAGTATGCTGTTCAAACAACGTTACAAGCCTCTATTCACAAGCGATAAGCGCTTATAATCAATAGCACCGTAAGCCCACCCCCTGCAGGTTCACTGTCAATTTATTTTTCAACTATCCAGGTATATCCAGATACTTCAACCTGAAGTGCTTGCTCAAAGGATTCCCCTGAAGCTGTCAGCTACAGTTACCACCAGAACAAAGAGTCTACTCTGGTCAACCATAAAAACAAAATCAATCATTGCAAATTATTAATAAACCTTATCACTGATGCCTGTAAACTGTTAATGGCGCAGTATTTAAGATTTTTCAGCCATGACTATTGTCCTGTAAAAAATGTCATTATAGGCGCTCTCACGCTCTTTTTTACACACTCAGTTTTTCAAGGAGTCAAGTAAGGAATAAACCAACATATAATGAGTATGCCTGATTAAATCATTTACTCGCAATGAGTAAAAAAAAAGCCATCTCTAAAGAGATGGCTTTTTTACATCAATCACTTATCCAGTTTTGTAAAATGATTGACTGATAGTGACGCAGTTAAACACAAAGATGTGTGTAACTACTCAATGTGTTTATTGAAGTGATTAACGAATTTTACGACGAGCCAGACCAAAACCGAGCAACCCAAGTCCCATCAATGCAATAGCAGACGGCTCTGGAATTGACTGCTGTGGTGGAGCGCCCTGATTCAACGAATCCCAGACCAACAAGGATGCACCATTGGTATGCACATCAGAATTTAGCCATGTCCAGTTGCCATCAAGATAGTCCATATCCGTTCCAAGTTCTTCAAATAAAAAGCCTATCGGACCAGAATCAGCGGTATAAGATAATGTCTCTGTACGAGTGTTTACGTTAAATTCAGTCCAGTCGGCACCATAGTTGTCAGCAGCGCGAACCTCACCACGACATGAAAATGAGGTATCATCCCGACATTCACCACCATTTCCAAAGAAAAAATTAATGCCTCTTAAATTATCAAAACCGGTTGCAGTCTCTGCAATCGATCCAAAAGTATTTAAAAACCAGGACGCACCGGGTCCATTATCTCCTGAAAAGCCATTGAATAGACCACCCCACAAAGACGTGAGCAAGGTTTCAGTCTCAACTCGGGAAGCATAACGCCAACCTTGCAAAGCCCCTCCGGTATCAATTGCTGTTTCAACCTGATCTCTGGATTGTCCTAAAGTCTGGTCAAACGATAACCATTCAAGATTCTGAAGATCGGCAGAGTTGCCATTACCCAGAGCCGTGTTAGTGTTATCAGCTGAAATGACACCCGCATGAGACAGGGTGAACGGTAATAAGAACAGTCCTATAGTAAAAAAGGACTTTAACTGTTTAGAGGCCATCATTATTATTCCTTTTGGCTTATTAAATATCTACACTAGTTTACAAGCAACTAACGTACCAACCTAAACATAAAAAATAAAAAAGAGTATATTAGAAGACTTTCAGATAGCGTTATTTAAATTTCCGAGTCAAATCAGAAGAACGCTTTTCCAATGACACACAATGAATACAGGTTGATTTAACAATACTCACAACGTAACCAAGAGCCATGTCTTTACCTATAAAAATATAATATTTCACCATTAATTATTTCAAATAATTTCATCATAATAGAGTCATTGTAAAAATAGTTGACATATTAATTTCCCTTTTTAGAGTAAATTTGGAGAACCCCCTCAAAACATTACAATTCAAGCACCACCTCACACCAAATAAAAAACTATATCATATTGTTTTTTATATACTTTTTTAATAGTCAGCAATATAGAATTTTGTTAAACATTATAAAACAATAGCATTGTAAGAAATTCTGACATAAAGGCATTTTAAATACATCTTGCTGGCCATAACCCTTGCCACCATTACACTGCAAGCCACACAAATAACATTTTAACACAAGGGAAAACAGAAAAGATTATCAGCACTTACCCCCTTTAAACATAGGAATACCCCTACACCACACCTGAGCCAAGCTATATATTAGGCATTAAAATTAGTATTAACCCAAATCAAACTTAACACCCAACAGAAAAGGCGTTAGCGTTAGCATTAGTCTATTTATTACATCTGTATAATTTTACAATTGAGGGCTATAAGTATTCATTATCCCTCACTCATTCAATTATAAAAAATAATAAACCTGGTGATTTAACGGTTATCAGATAGAGTTGTTCCTGAGGGAAGGGGGAAATCAAAAAGATGAGGAGTTAAGCACAAAGCTTATATTCTGTTAATATAACAGACTGATGTTTATAAATGTCTTGGCATATAGCCTAATTCTTGATTTAATCTGCCGCATTTTTTATAAAAATAGTGTTCATCCGCAGGTTTTAACTCGGTTAACCATTTGGTATCTGCCACTAAGCCTTTTCCCCGGTTATACATGGTTTGATTGCCATTCACCAGGTGACGTTTCCCTCTGGAAATATCAAGCATCTCAGGGTGAAATTCAACGTCTAAAAAGGAGCAAATATTTTTAACACAGGCTGCAGTATTCTCAACAAAATCTTCATACCTGACAATATGTAACGCGTCTTCCGGCACACGTTTTTTAAAGAGTTTAAGCGCACGCAAATTATACTTTTTCCATGCAGAAAATGATTTTTTTCTCGGCCTCCCCTTGGATAAAAAAGAATTAACAACACCTCTGCCATCACGTATCAAGTAGATGATTTTTACTTTAGAGGGTTGTTGTTCATAAATAGATACTGCTTTATGAATATTTTTGGAGGAATCTATAATATGCTTTTTATCTAATTGTTCAAGCACAAGATCATATAAGTTGATAGCGTTTTGTACACCACTTTGAAGTAATTCAGGCAAGGGAATATCAAGTAATGAATTCTTTTTAAATGAATATTTAATATCACATAAAAAACTTCTGAAACGTTTTTCCAGCAGGTATTTTGGGGTCTGATAATTTGCATCAATAACATGACCAGCCATCGTATCCCATTGAATCAGATCATAGGGTTTTGCTAATAAATCAGAATCATAGCGCTGCTTAATTATTTCAATAAGCACTTTCCATTGCTCACACTCAACCACATTGGTTCCACAGGAACAGCGCTGATTTAATGCAATCGCCTTATTAAAAAAGCTAAACTCACCCAGTGACACAATGTCATCATGACCGCCAAGCGTAATATCAAGAATCGTTGAACCAGAGTACGATGCGGAACATATAAAAAAATACATAAAATAACTCAATAATATTTGCCATAAAAATCAGGCAATTGAAATAATAATGTAACTATTCAGCATGATTTTTAATCTCAGATAAAATCAGGTAACTTTTTATCAAATAACAATTCCAATGCAAGACTTGAACTTA
>JAHXHI010000350.1 GCA_025656775.1 gamma proteobacterium symbiont of Bathyaustriella thionipta | reverse complement strand
AAATTTTAAGAAAGCTGAATATGATTTTGTATGGCCTTTTTTTTAGTTGAATGCTAAAAAAAGGCTATTTACGGATGGACACTAATTAACATTTTGAGTATAGACTAACAATTTAGAATAACAAATTTCTTGTTTTCTATTTATTAGAGCAAGAGTTCGGTGTTTATATTGTGGGTCTGATTGAATGTTTATAATATTATTAGTCTTTTATAAACAATAATATAGAAGGTGTTTTTAAAAGTAATATTAATTGAGTTGGAATGGACCTGTTAATGTGATTATTGTGTAGAGGTGTCTATTTTAGTAATAAATGATTGCATGATAGTTGATTATTCATCGTTATGACTTAAGATTATTTTATGATATTTTTCTGGAAATCTTTGTTACTGACTTTATGTTTTATCATATCAATGCCTGTTGCCGCTGATGATATCACTGAATTTGTTTTGCCCAATGGTTTAAAACTGGTGATTAAACCGGATCAACGTTCGCCTATCATCGTTTTTCAGATATGGTATAAAGTGGGTTCAGCTAATGAGCAAAAAGGTAATACCGGTATTTCTCATCTTCTGGAGCACTTGACCTATCGTGGCAATAAAAAGCCTTTTTCAGATAAAGTGTATCGCCAGATGAGTACGATTGGCAGTAAGGGAAATGCCTATACAAGCCGTGACTACACATTCTATTATCATATTCTTGCAAACAAGCATCTGTCACGGGTATTTGCAGTGGAAGCTCAAAGAATGAAATATCTGAATGTGGATCAAAATGCTTTTGATATTGAAACAAATGTTATATGGCAAGAACGTCTGGAGCGAATTAGTCGAGATCCGTATCTGAAAGCCAGCAATGCACTTTATAAAATTGCGTTTAAAAATGATAGCTATCAATTTCCAGTGATAGGGCTTTGTGCCGATCATAATAAGTTTTCATTAAGACAGGCGAATTCATGGCATAAAAATTATTATACGCCAGATAATGCAACCATTGTGGTGGTTGGTGATGTTAATCATGCTGAGGTTATTGAGCAGGCAAAAAAATATTTTGCGCCAATAAAAAAGCACAAACAGACTGAAAACAGACCTCTGATTGCAAAACAGGAAAATCTTTCTCAACGTCGCTTTATCATGCCTGAAAATATCAAAGTAGGCATGATTTTTTTTGCCTTTCCAGTACCCTCAATTAAAACCGCTGTTCCAGCATGGGAAGCCTATGCTTTAGACGTTCTGGCAGGGTGGTTTGATAGCGGTAATCATTCTCGATTGACCAATACTTTAGTCAGAAATAAAAAGGTCGCTCATGAAGTCTTTGTTAATTATTCACCCATGAATCGTAAAAATAGTCTGTTTGTTATTGAAGCATCACCCGTACAGGGAATATCACTTCAGCAATTAGAAAAGGCTATGATTGATGCCATTCAGCAAATTAAACAAGAGCGTATAAGTGATAAAACGCTGCAGAAAGTAAAAAACCAGATGATAGCCACTGAAATTTTTGATAGAGACTCGATGTATACTCAGGCAAAAATTATAGGGCAGGCAGAATCAGTGGGTATCCACTGGTCAGAAGATGCACAATATATTGAGCGTATAAAAGCGGTTACGTCTGAACAGATTAATACAGTGCTGCAAAAGTACATCAAAATGGAAGAAAAGTTTGTGGTGATCCAAAATTCATATCATGATGAGGAGTAATTCAGTTGCGCACTGAAAAAATCAGATAAACGTAAATCCTATGGAGAAAATAATATGTACTCAGGTCAATGTCTTTGTGGTGTGGTTCAATTTGAAATAAAAGGCCCGATTCATCATATCGTACACTGTCATTGCTCAGAGTGTCGAAAAGCTCAAGGGAGTGCTTATGCAACCAATGGTATCGTTCAGTCAACTGATTTTAAGATACTCTGTGGGAAAGATAAACTCACCGCTTATGAGTCATCGCCCGGGCAGAAAAAATATTTCTGTAAGATTTGCGGTTCGCCCATTATTAGCAAAAGAAAATTAAAGCCTGAACAGCTACGAATACGATTAGGAACAGTAACTTCTAATGTTATGGAGCAACCTGAAGCACATATTTTTGTTAGCTCCAAAGCTGATTGGGATATTATTCATGATGATTTACCTCAGTATGAGGCCTATGAGCCCGGTAGATAAGTGTAGAGGCTTAGATGCCACAGAAAAACAATAGGTTGGTAATTCATGAATAAACAAGCTGTTATTGGTTAAGTGCTTTTATTTTCAGGTAAGCCTTTCTCTGACTTAATCGTTCACAATAATCCTGTAATACAGAAAATCGTTTTAAGATATCAGGAAACCAGAATAGCAGATATGCCATCATAATATCGGCTGTGGAAAATTGCTCACCTAATAAATAGGGCTTATCTTTTATTAAATTGTTGAGTACTTTAAGAATGTAGACAGTTTGTTTTTCATTCCAGTCAGCGATAGCCTTAACCCGTTTGTCTTCGGGCAAAATCTGGGTGTGCAGAATATAGTTAAAGGCGGGTGGTTCCAGGGTTGCTGTGCTATAAAACATCCATTGTTCATAGTCTGCTCTTAGCGGATCATTAAGTGCTGGTGCAAGTCCTTGTTCGGGAAACTGATCAGCCAGCCAATGGCAAATAGCACCGGACTCAAAGATAATTTTTCCATCTACATCCAGAGCGGGTACCTGACCATAGGGTTGAATTTTTCTATATTCTTTAGTCATTCCCTCATCCTGAAAAATATTAACCTCAATAAAGTGGTAATCCAGAGCTAATTCTTCCAACAGCCATTGGGGGCGCATTGAGCGTGTTTTATTAAATCCATAAAGTGTTAATTTCATATTTTTCTCTTTTATATGGGTTAAATAGTCACTTTTCTTTTTAAAGTGACTTAAGTGTAGATGGGTTGCTTTAAAAATGCAAGTTATGATTTATAAAAATTAATGTTATAATTCTGAAATGAATAATAAGACAGAATTTAAGCGCTCTGCCTGTGCCATAGCCAATACTTTAGACATCCTTGGTGACAAATGGACGCTATTGGTTATACGTGATCTTTTTTTTGGCAAGAAGACCTATAGTGAGTTTCAAAAATCTCCGGAAAGAATTCCGACCAATATTCTGGCTGAACGACTGAAGCGTCTGGAGTCAGCAGGTATTATTAATAAGCAGAGTTACCAGCAGCGCCCCGTCCGCTATGCCTATCAATTAACGGCGAAGGGTGAGGCACTGGCACCCGTACTTAAAGAAATGGTTATCTGGGGAAATACCTTTATACCCGATACTATTAGTATGAAAAGAATAGAAAAACTCATTGCCCGACAAAAGCGAGCTCAATCTTAACTATAAATCAATCGTATTTTGACTGTTAACACAACACTCTAGATTAATGGGAATAAGTGATGAACAATAGAATTGAATCATTACCTGATCGTTATATGATGACAGGTAAATTTAATGATCCTGATGAATTTAAAAATAAATTAACGAACGCTTTATCTGACAATAATAAAGTGGTTCAATTCAGACAAAAGAATATTGAAGACAGTGACTATCTGGCTTTAGTTAAAGTGGCAGAGTCAGTGTGTAAACAGTTCAATAGTTGTTTATTACTGGGTACATCGGTTGATATTTATGCACAGGCAAATGCCGATGGTCTTCACCTGAACAGCCAGGTCTTATTTGAATATGAAGACCGACCCGTTTCAGACCAGCATTTATTATCAGTGTCCTGTCATAACCTGAAGGAAATGCAGCAGGCTGAAAAATTAGGTGCTGATATTTTATTACTGTCCCCAGTCAAAGCCACAGCAAGTCACCCTGAATTAAACGCAATAGGCTGGCAGCAATTTAGTCAAATGATTGAGCGTGTCAAGTGTCCGGTTTATGCCCTTGGCGGCATGCGCGCTTCTGATCTGGCTGAGGCAAAATATGCAGGAGCAAAGGGGATAGCAGTCTCTTCATTTTGGCAATAAAGAAAGACAGTGTCTTAACCCGGAATGAGTGGATCAGGCTTTTGCTAAATCAGCAATAAACGCTGCCAGATAATCCCAGAACTTATCCACACTTTTAATATTGACTTGCTCACGTGGAGAATGAGCACCAGTAATCGTTGGTCCAAAAGAAATCATATCACAATCTGGATAGACGTCAGAAAGTAAACCGCATTCCAGACCAGCATGGATTACCTGAATTACAGCGCGTTTAGCAAACAAACGTTGATACAAAGTTAAAGCCTGTTTAAGTAACAGGCTCTCATTATCGTGCTGCCAGCCGGGATAAGCACCACATATCTCTACGGTTAAACCAAACTGCTGCTGATAGTGTGAAATTCTCTGTGCATGGGCATCTCGCTCTTCATTGCTGGCGCTGCGGCACAAGTTGTACAGTGTCAAAGCCTGACCAGTTTCCAGGTTGATTACACCCAGGTTATTAGAGCTTTCAACGATATCGGGTAACGCGTCTGAATATTTAATGACGCCATTGGTGTGAGAGGCAAACAGGCTTAATAAATCACTGCTTTGCTTTATTGATAAGGCATCGTAATTCTCGGTCATTAATTTTTCAGCACTAAGACACAATGCCGGTTCACTGGCGCCATAAAGCTTGCCAAGCTGATTATTACGATTGCTCACCCATTCGATAAGCACATCAGCATTTTCTGTAAACAGGGTAACGAGGCTGTAGAATAACCCCTATTTTTAATACTTTTTCAATAAATCCACAATACAGGATTCATAAATAGCTTTCAATTTCTAAGACAG
>JAHXHI010000208.1 GCA_025656775.1 gamma proteobacterium symbiont of Bathyaustriella thionipta | reverse complement strand
AATTTTAAGAAAGCTGAATATGATTTTGTATGGCCTTTTTTTTAGTTGAATGCTAAAAAAAGGCTATTTACGGATGGACACTAATTAATGAGGTGACAGAAACAGCCCCGGTAGGATTGGGATCCGCATGGGGCAATCCGCCATAGGCTGCACAGGTGCCGACAGCAATCACTGCCGCTGCGCCTGCAACGGTTTCATTAAGCATATCAAGATTACTGATACCGGCAATGGTTGAGTACCCAGGCTCAGCCAAAGGAATGGAGCCATCAACGACCACCAGATATTTTCCGTAATTCTCTTTTATCGACTGCTCACGCGCATGCTCTGCA
This sequence comes from gamma proteobacterium symbiont of Bathyaustriella thionipta, assembly GCA_025656775.1. GTDB lineage: Bacteria > Pseudomonadota > Gammaproteobacteria > GRL18 > GRL18 > GRL18. The sequence goes on along the minus strand of JAHXHI010000208.1, from coordinate 4,423 downwards.
CCGTGACCTGATGCGGCCTGCAGGGTATGATGATAATCCAGTGAAATATGATCAAAAATCAGTCCTTCCACAGTGGGACTATGTGATCGTGTCAGCGACTCGGTACACCCCGTACATTCTTGAAAAGAGAGCCAGATTACCGATGGCCGCCTGGCTGATTCCAGTGCTTTGGCGACGGTCGGCAGCATTGCAGGCGGCAAGGCCATGAGAGACGTTAAGGCCGTACAGTATTTTAGAAAACCACGCCGGGAGACCCCTTGCTGCTGCAACATTTCATAAAGCGTTTGTTTGTTCATGATCCTGATCCTTAATTTCTTATTGGTTCAAGGCTTTCTTCATTTGTACTCAAAGCGTATTCTAAGTCTCTCAAGGCTGCATCTGTAGTCGCTCAAGGCTGTATCTGTAGACGCTCAAGGCTGTTCTTAATATCTTCATGTTGGGAAAAAATCATCTCAGGCAGGTAAGTGATTTCGATTAATTTAGCAATAACTTCACCATCCTGATTGTAGTGACTGACAAACCAGACACCACTGAATTGAGTTTCATAAAACGTACTTTTCCCCAGCGTATTTAATTCAATCGCCACTTCGCCCTGACCGAGATAGTCTTCTAGTTTTTGTTTTTCTCCCGGTGACCAGGGCATGGCACGTAAATCAATACGATGCACCTGTTTTTGTTCAAGAAGCTGCTGAAGAGCATATTGAATTTCAGACAAGATGCTTTGCAGATTACCGCTTTCATATTCCGGATTTTCTACCTGGACTTTAATATCAGACAGCGATTCACTATTCATTCGTTATTCCCCTGCTTTTTTCAGGCTGAAAGCTAACTTCTGGCTGAAGGCTATCTCCTGGCTGAAGACTCCCCCCATTGTTCTAAAACAAGGTTTGCCTGAATGGCAGCATAGGCTAATGATTGTTGTACACTTTGACTCAGATGACTGCCCCAGTCGATTGTCTCCGGCTGGATGCCAATCAAAGCACGTTTTTGGGGTAATTGATCCAGTAGTCTGCTCATGTCAAATAAATCCTGCAGAGAAACTTCATGAACACTTTTGCCTGGTTGAGTGAGAAACTGGTCCATTTCCTGAGCCTGCAGACAATAGACACTGCCTGGGGCCTGTTTTAAATTAACAGCATCCAGCACCAACAGCTCCTGATCAGCCTGGATCTCAGCCAGCAGTTCAAAACTGAGTGTACCGCCGTCAATCATCTCAATATTAAACTCAGATTCCCATTGCGGGTTTTGCATTCTGATATAATTAAGTAAATGAATGCCAATGCCTTCATCTTTAAGCAAGGTATTGCCTATACCAAGAATCACTGCCATATGACTTCCCCTCTGGAAAGTACTCATCAAACAAAATAAGTAAACACTTATAGAATTAGATACCCTAGTTTAAACATAGACTTTTTCTATCATTTGACAAGTTATTCTTATATGAATTATTGCTTTTTAATGATTCAGCTCAATTATTTTTTAAATTTCTTTGTCATTTTGTCTTATACTTAGCTTATACACATTCACAGCATCAGCAAAGGGACCTCTATGTGTCTTGGCATTCCAATGAAAATACTGGAAATCAATCAATTGATGGCCCGATGTGAGGCCAAGGGCATTGAACGCGATGTCAGCCTGTTTATGTTGCAGGATGAAGCCGCTGAAGTGGGTGATTATGTCGTGGTACATATCGGCTATACCATTGAAAAAGTATCTGAAACCGAAGCGATGAGTGCCTGGCAGGTTTATGATGAAATGCTCGCCTTAGATGAACAAACACAGGCAGATTAACGTCATGCATGAATTATCAGTTTGTCAAAGCATCATTGCTCAGGTCACACAAATCGCCCATGAGAATCATGCCATAGCAGTGACCAAAATCATTGTGCAGATTGGCCCTTTGTCCGGTATTGAGGCCCCCCTGCTGGAACATGCCTTTCCAATTGCCAGTGCCGGTACTATTGCACAGGCTGCCCGGTTAGAAACCCGGATACTGCCAATCAGAGTTCGCTGTAAACTTTGCGGCAATGAAAATGAAGCGACAGTTAATCAATTATTGTGCGCTGCCTGCGGCACCTGGCAAACAAGCCTGTTAAGTGGTGATGAAATGCTGCTAAAATCAATTGAACTGGAAAAATCTGAGGAGCAAGCTCATGTGTGATACCTGCGGTTGCAATGTCACTGATTCAAATCGTAATCTTGTTGAAGCCGGCGGCAAGCATGCGAAAACCGAAGCGGGCAATGAAGCCATTGAAGTATTGCAGAACTTACTGCATGAAAATAATCATCGTGCCCGGCATAATCGTGAACATTTTGATAAACATAGCGTATTAGCCATTAACCTGATGTCTTCACCCGGCTCAGGCAAAACCGCTTTGCTTGAAGCGACTATTGATGCGCTTAACAACAGCTCCGAGCCGTTATCCATCGCTGTCATCGAAGGGGATTTAGAAACAGAAAATGATGCACAGCGCATTCGCGATAAGAATATTCCTGCCATTCAAATCACCACCGGAAATGCCTGTCACCTGGATGCCTATATGGTCCATGATGCGCTGCATGAATTATCATTAGAAGGTCTGGATATTGTGTTTATCGAAAACGTAGGCAATCTGGTCTGTCCTGCCAGCTTTGATCTGGGCCATCATTTAAATGTCACCCTGTTATCAGTCACTGAGGGCGACGACAAACCGGCCAAGTATCCTGTGATGTTTCGTGCAGCCGATTTAACCTTATTAAGCAAATCAGATTTACTGCCTGTACTGGATGATTTTGATGTCAGCAAAGCGGAAGCACATATAAGAAACCTTGCCAATCCGGCACCTGTTTTTCAGCTCTCTGCCCGTAAAAATTCTGTTCATAACGATCAGGGTATTGAACAATGGATTCAATGGTTAAAACAACAAATAACACATTATAAAAAGCATCTCAGTAACGGTGAAACCCTGTTGCCTAAAGTACAAAGAGAAGGACAGGCATTACATGAAGGGCGCATCAATTAAAGATTGGTACACAGACAGGCGTTATAATCCTGCTTATTTTTGTGGCAATAGGGACGTTTATCAGCAATAGGATAAAACGTTCTTAATGCACCTTGTTTGATGACCATTTGACTAAAGTGATCGCTGATAGTTTTCTGTCGGGATTGATACAGACAGGCTACTTTCGTATTTTTTCCCACACGGTGATTCGCTTGTTTAAATGCCCGGGTTCCGGCAATTAAAATAGCTTCGGCATGCATTTCACGATGATAACCACTGATACATTTCACACGCTTTTTTCCACTTTCAGGATCACTATAATTAATACTGAGAGTATAAACCGGTGGTTTTATTGTTTCTTTTAAATAAAATTTTCGGCATTTTTTAACTGAGCGTTTATTAATATCGTTTGCCAGTTTTCGATAGCCCGCCCAGCCTTTATCCTGTGCCTGCCAATAACGTGCCGCCTAATGAAAGCCGCCAAGCTTATAGTAGTCAGGTTCACCACAAAAAACATGATGAAAACCTTTTTGTTCAAACCAGACCCGCCTTAGCTGATGAATAAATTGTTGATCATTTTCAGCTTTATAAAAAATACGATCGCCTAAAGCGGTTCGCATACGCTTAAGCAGATTGCTATTTTCAGCTGCACTCATCATTCTTACAAAATTAACGGCTTTTACCTCAGCGCCCCAATTACCACAAAGCATGAGCACATCTAAATCAAAATCACTCAACTGCGGCTCTTCAGGTGCATACTGTGTGGCTTTGTCCTGATCAAAAAAAGGCTGTAGAGCAAACAGATTGGATGAACAGACGATTAGTAATAAGCTCAATATCTTCAGACTATTTAACTTCGTCAAATTTTCCAGGATTATTTATTAAAGTCCAAATGGTAGATGTCATTGTGAAACTGTTTTTCGTTTATCTCTTCCAGACTTGAAATATCTCTGAGGTTTTCAAATGTGTCATCTATCAAGTGTATTAATTTTTGGTGCGTCTCTTGGTCTATGCAGTCAGTTCGATTAGAGTCACCTAATAATAGCTTGATGCCGGCAAGTGAATTACCGACCCGGTCATGAACAGTGTCCATGGTGGCTTTGAGGGTACGCATTTTTTCTGCTTCCACATCCAGCTTTTTATTAGTGTTTCTCTGGGCAAACATTCCAAACGCAATGATCAGGCCACAGATAATTGATCGCATCCACAGCTCATTGAAGTCCTTTGGAAACAATTCAAAGGACTGTCCTTGGTCCAGAATGGCAAAATGAATTAACGACTCTCCGAACCATATAATGGTAGCGCTTATAATACTGATTATCAAAATTGAATATCTCGCTTGAAAAAATGGCATACTAGTACCTCGACACATTAGTTTTGATCAGTTGAATTTTCATTTTAACAGTGGCAATTGTTCAACAGTCAGCAAAACTTCAAGGCTC
>JAHXHI010000218.1 GCA_025656775.1 gamma proteobacterium symbiont of Bathyaustriella thionipta | reverse complement strand
AGATTGTAACTTAAATTCCTGGGTATATCTTACCATTTTTGTCTCCTAATACTAAATTTTTCAGGCGACAGGTATGTTGACATAGGGGGGTGTTATTAATATACGCTTTGTAATTTTTCTTCCATTCTTTCTGAATAATTAGATCATCTTCGAGACGCTTATTGGATTCACTGTCAATAATATAAACTTTGCAGTTGTTGATTAACTGGCTTAGGTGTTGGTACAGATAAAATTCATAACGCGTTGTATTAGTTCCATGTTGTTGAACAATATAATCCATGTTGGCTTTATTAATCAACCGACGATCGGTTGTGAGCAATTTTTTATCATTTGCCAGCTCTTTTTTGGAGATTGCGATTTGCTTTTGAAGGGCTGTTTGTCCCGTTTCAAAATCAAATTCCAGCGCCTGGAATAATTTTCGAGGAATATTTCTGATTTTACCGGACTTTTTCTCAAAGAATGACCACTCATAGGCTTTACTGTCAAAGTGGTTATTGGCCATATGACTACAGATAATCTGAATATCGTCTTTCGATAAAATATAGAAGGCTTCATCCCTGATCTGCCCGAACGTAGCTTCGTTATCAATGGTATCATCAATAAAGAAATTTAATAGTTGCCCGGCTTGTTTCATTTTATCCCGGATAACTTCCATCTCATCAGCGACCTTCGCTTTCGCATAGGATTTTGCTTCTTTCTTCAGCTGTTCGATGAGATAGCAAAAAGCGATCACTAATTTATCATTAGATTCCTGATACCTGTAATACAGATAACTGACCATATAGAGGAGCATTTGTGGTTCAGGGTAACGGCGGATTCTATAGGTATCATGCTTTTTTATAATGGATGCATAATACTTCAGGTTACTACTGGAGATATTGAGTTTATTAACCAACTTTTTAATTTGAGGATATATTTTTTTGATATGGGTATGGGTATCCAGTTCATGTTCTAGTTCAGCTGGCGTAAAATCCCTGGCTGTGCCACTACTATTGGAAAAGCCTTTTATCTTACCGGGTTCTTTGACCATATTTTTTATGCGCTGCCGGGTTAAATCCGTCATGTAGGAGGAAAGAAGCTTTTCCGTTCTTTCCCGCTCTAAAGTCAATGCTTCAGTAACATAGTCTTGTAACGTTGTATAAGCAGTTAAGGCAATTTGTCGTTGGCTAAAAAAAGCCAAACATTCATCAAAAATATAAAGCGGATAATTACAGATTGTTGCCGTATCTTTCAGGCGGTCCATGAGTGCCTTTTCATGGTATTGTTTATTAAAGCGTTCAAAACCAAACATGGCCAGCATCTTATTGACCAGTTTTCTGCGCGTACTTTTATTAATGGCTTTAAATTCTATGCGTTTTCCGGGGAAGTGCGTTTTCAAAACATATTTAGCATCACTTTGAACTTCTTCCTGATCAAGCTCAAAAACAGGAATGACGGGTTTAAGTCTGAAATAGCTGACCAATAAAATAAAGTAAATTTTTAATTCATCCTTGTTTTTCATCGGTTTCAATGCTTCTTTAATCGTATCATTGAGCGCAAAATTGACTTCTCTTTCATCCTGGGTACTTACAGGCAGAGAATAAAGTTCATGAATTTCAGCTTTTGTCAGGATTGTTATTCGCTTTGGTTTTGTCATTAATTATCTATTATTATTTTTTAGCATTTAGACGGTGGTGTATTATCAATTGGACGAATTGTGTATTAGGGGGGGCTGCTGTTGATATAAACCTGTGATTAACAAATGTTACAGAAATAACTTTATATATCGTCAAAAAGTCCATCAGCGCATCCCTGGGCAATTTTTTCCATTATTTTGCTGAATCGATAAAAACCAGGATACTCCTGAAAAAGCCAATCAAATTCATCCGGTGCTAAGGTATCCATTAACAGTTTGAAACCGTCCATCCAGTCAGGCATGAGGCCGACAATGGCTTCATCTTCTGCCGTCGTTGTTTTTTCGGTTGAAATGATATGAGCTACCTGATCATCAATCAAAGCTGCAATTTGTTTTTGTTGGTTTGGTATATTCATAGACTAATAATTCGGCATGACATGATTAATTGATCAATGAATCATAAGGAATTTTCAGACCATGGTGTAATCGTTTGATCATGGCCAGTGTTAGATCCCGTTTGCGGTTGAGGATTTCTGACACACGGCCTGAGCCACCGATAAATTCCTGTAAATCAGTGCGTGAAAGGCCATTTTGATCCATCATAAACTTGATAGCTTCCACAGGATCAGAAGGCGGAATAGGATAATGCTCTTCCTCATACTTTTCCACCAACAGAGACAAGACTTCCAGCTCATCACGTTCTGGTGTTTTAGCTTTAGCGCCCCAGAGCTCATTAATGCGTTCCAGTGCCTGGTTAAGCTCTTTATCTGATTTTATGGGCTTGAGTGTGGTTGTCATGGTTAGATCTCTTCAATATTTTCAATTTTATCGTATTGTTCATGTGTGCCGACAAAGCGGATCAACATCATCTGAAACTGATAATCTATTCTGACGACAATACGGTATTTGTTGCCACAGATATTAAATACGACCCGGTTGTTTTTGAGGATGCTGGCCGTTTTCAGGTTTTCCTTGATGTCATGGGGAGTTTTCCAGGTTGCTTTTAGTGCATAGTTGTACCATTCTGTCATGGCCACCCTGGCATCCGCATATTCCGGTCGGCTTTCCCAAAACTTCCTGAGCGTTGATTTTGCTATAATTCGCATCAATTAATCATAGCATTATCCCATAGTGGGAGCAATGAGTTTTGTTGTTTTTATAAGTAGATATTCGAGGTTGGTTGCTGAACAAGCGAAAATGACACAAAAATGCTATGTTGAGCTTTTCTAATATTGTATTGATGGATAACGTCAAATAATTTTACAATATAGCTGCTCACAATTCATTGCAGCCGTTTCGACAGATTTAAATATATCTTCTTGCAGCACAAAGCAGCGGTTAAGTTTTACTTGATTTTCCTTTGATTACTAACGTTGAATTATCGTATCTATATATCGGTTCTCGACCCTTCTCAGCCATTCGATGTTATTTCTTAACTAACGATGAAAGTTAAAAACCTGCCATTTTAAAATTTAAGATCCATCATAATTTTTCAAAAATAGCTATAACTGCTCTGTACAATAAGCAGCCGTAGCGGAATAATGACCAAATTGACACTGTTGACCTAAATCTGAAAAGTTCACCGTGTATCCGTAAACAGTCATAGTTCCACATAACGGAACCTATTGAATTAAATGAATTGACCAGTTGAATCTACCACACATTGCTGTAGTTCAATCCAAGTGTATTGATGTATATTTTACAATCTATCTCCTTAGAAAGGATTACAGCAACATTTGGAAGCGTCCATTTAAAGATTGTTAGGATTTCCATCCAAGATTTTGTTAAATGTTCTTTTATGTTTCCATGGCATAGTAACCTTGGAAGGTATTTTATATAATTTCCAAACATTTCCTTTTTTAACAATTAAATGGCAAGAAGCAGTACTTTCTCCTTCAGGCCTCTGACATAATTGTCCCTCATCATCAATATGCCACTGACCTTTTATCAATTCACCACGATTACTTTTTGAATAAATTCCATCTGAAGAAAAAAAGGTAATAGATGAAAAACCTCTGGCACCAACTGATTCAACAGTTTTGTCAGTTAGTAATGTTTTGGCTTCATCAGGAGATAAGCCTTTAGCAGCAAAAACATTAGGCATTGCTCCCATCAAACCAAGCAGGAAAATTGACAATAAAAGAGTTAGTAGGAAATTTTTAGAAGGAGAAGTGTTATATGTATTCATATTCATGCCCTCCATGGTCATCTGTTTAAGGGTCAAATTAACCCATTTAGATTATAACATTTTGGGGAAAATGTATGGATGACCTGTATCAACGTAATAGTGACAAATAATGTTGTTGAAAAGGCTATCAGGTAAATCGTACTTTATTAAAATAATGATCTATCTCATTTACATAGTAATATGACTATTGTAGTATGAAATAATATCTATATCTGATGCAATCTCATGCATATTTTCAAAAGATAATTTTGTATAAAAACTCAATTTTTCAATTTCTTTCATAAAATCAGGAGAAATGAATAGTGAGAGGCCGTATTCAATCTGTCATTGCTATGATATTCGTACTTGTCCTGTTACAGTCAATCAACGTTAAAGCCGATACCCTTTATTTTATTGATTCCCATAGTCAGGTCGATCACAAAATCACTAACCTGGAAAAAATTATAAAGCTTATGAAAAAAGGCGGTGTCCGCCATACAATTTTGTCTGCCCGGGGTCAATTAAAAGGTAAAGACCTTACAAAATTCGCTTCAAAGTATCCCAATAAAATAACACCTGCGGTCAGAACCAAGGGTAAACCGTATGATAGAGGTTCACCGAAATATTACAAAATGCTCAAGCAGCAAGTGACAAGTGGACAGTATTTTGCGATGGCAGAAACGCTTCTTTATCACGCAAAAAAAGGCAATAAAGCCCCTGAATATGATGTCAAGCCGGATGATAAGCGGGTTGTAACCGCGCTTAACTATGCTATTGATAAAGGCTGGCCATTTGTCATTCATATTGAATTTGGCGCTTTAGATGGCAAAAAGAAAAAACGATTCATGTCATCTTTGAAAGGTCTACTCAATAAATATCCAGAACAACCTTTTGTGTTAACTCATATGGGACAATTAAAATCGAATGATTGTCAGCAGTTAATAAACCCCCTATGTCAACATACCTGTCGCCTGAAAAATTTAGTATTAGGAGACAAAAATGGTAAGATATACCCAGGAATTTAAGTTACAA
>JAHXHI010000032.1 GCA_025656775.1 gamma proteobacterium symbiont of Bathyaustriella thionipta | reverse complement strand
CATAGACATGTCGGTTTTAATAAATTACATAACTTTTCTGTCAAGCTTTTTTTTTCAATTTTTTTTAAATTTATGCTGAATAGTTACCCTTGTATTAGAAAAAACAATAGATTACATGGTTTGGCTGATTAAGACAAAAGTTGGCCATTTTGGGCAGCTATGAGGTCACTACCCCAAACAAATAGAATAAAAAATAAATGGGGTAAAAATGGATATTTATTCATCCTGAGGTTTTTCAGTGAGCACTTTGTTTCCGCTAAACATAGAAGAAATTAAACGATCCCCCTCTTTTACTTCAGCTCGAACGACTGCGGCAATATGAATAACGATCAGCAGCATTAATAAATAAGCAGTATATAAATGAATTTTTCCAAATGGCGATTTAAAGGTTTTTAGTGAGGCCATTCTTTCCGGATTAACGCCTTCTTTTTGATAGGGCATTAAGGTGGCTGGATCGATACCTTCTTCAGCAATATAACTGGCCACAGTACTGCCAAAGGGAGGGTAGTAAATATCGGTGCCGGCACGAATTAAGCCGCTTATTGCTAAAATAATTAACAAGGTAAATAAAGCCGTCACAGCGAGTTTACCCAGTGGATTGTGACCAATAAACTGCTGCGGCTTACCCGATTTTAAAGATTCACGATAGCGTTGCAGATTTTGCCTAAAGCCTTTACCTGGAATAAAGGCACTGAAACGTGCCGAGGCAGGGCCAATAAAAGCAAAGATGATACGGATAAAAAGATTGGTGGCAAAAATATAACCAATAATAACATGAAGTTCTTTCAGGCCAATTTTTGCATCAAGGCTGGTGATCCCCAGTTCTTTTTTATAGAGCATAATGAGGCCGACAAAGATTAATGCCATAACACTTAAAACATTTATCCAGTGAAACCAGCGTACTGATGCACTCCATGTGCGGTAATTTTTGTAGACGTGTGACATATTTTCTTCCTTACCCTTGTTTGGTCGTAACATTTTAATTTATTTAGAGGCTATATTAAATTAGAAATATTAATTAATACTTAAAGCAGCAAATAAAAAGGTTAATTTTTTATCAGACTTGATTAGTTAAACACTTGACCGGGTAACCAGGTAGCAAGCTGCGGCCAGTAAGCCAGTGTAGTCAGCATCGATAGCTGAATGATAATAAAAGGAATAATCCCTTTATAAATGTCACTGGTCTTAACTGATTCAGGGGCCACACCACGTAGATAAAAGAGTGCAAAGCCAAACGGTGGGGTTAAAAAAGAGGTTTGCAGATTGATGGCAATCATAATACCAAGCCAGACAGGGTCAACACCCATGGTCAGTAAAATGGGGGCAATAATAGGCACCACCACAAACGTAATTTCGATAAAATCCAGTATAAAGCCCAATAAAAACATCACCAGCATAACAATTAATACAGGACCAAAGGCACCTGCGGGTAAAATCTGTGCAAGCCAGCTGTCAGCGTTATTTTCTGCAATGCCTAATAGAAATTCTTCGATGACTTCATCACCGCCAAAGCCTCTGAACACCAAAGAAAAAATAGCAGCACCAATGAAAATGAAGAAAATCATACTGGTGACCTGGGTGGTAGAATAAACCACCTTTTTCAGCACACTAAAATTGAGCTTTTTTTTACTGAGCGCTAAAACTATTGCACCGACTGCACCCACTGCAGCGGCTTCGGATGGCGTAGCGGCTCCTGTGAGAATAGAACCTAATACAGCAACAATCAGTAGGAGGGGGGGAATGAGTGCTTTAATACTTCTGATTAGAATGGAATTAGAATGTTGTGATTCATTACGGACAATGTTTGGGATAAGATCCCGACGGAAATAACCAATGCTAATAATGTAAAGAATATAAAATAAGACCAATAACAAACCGGGGATCAGAGCGCCGACAAATAAATCACCTACGGACAAAGTTTCTGGTGCGAATATGCCCATGTTTAATTGGGCTTGTTGATAAGCTGCAGAGAGTACATCGCCTAACAGGATTAAAATAATTGAAGGAGGAATTATTTGTCCCAGCGTTCCAGCTGCACAGATGGTACCGGTAGCTATACTGGGATGATAGCCGCGTTTTAGCATAACAGGTAATGAGAGCAGACCCATGGTGACCACGGTCGCACCGACAATACCGGTACTGGCGGCTAATAACATACCGACAAGAATAACGGATATCCCCAGGCCGCCTCGTAAACTGCCAAACAGATCAGCCATGGTACCTAAGAGTTCTTCTGCTACTTTTGAGCGTTCCAGCATCACGCCCATAAAAACAAAAAGCGGTACGGCAATCAGTGTTTGATTGGTCATAATACCGTAGATACGATTGGGTAGTGCCTGTAAAAAAGTAGGGTCAAACGTATCGGTCAATAAGCCGATTGCTGCAAATGCAAGTGCGGTGCCCCCCAGAGAAAGTGCGACAGGATAGCCTATCAATAAAACAATGCAGACCGCAGTAAATAATAAAAGAGGCATGATGACGTCCATTAATCAGCCTCCCCATTTTTTATGCTCGGGGTGTTTTGCCTGGAAGCTTTTTTCCAGAGGATAGCAAGATTTAACAGCAATTGACTGATCCCCTGAATTAAGAGTAAAAAAGTCATCACTAAAATTGTTGACTTGAGTAGGTAAACGCCGGGCAGGCCGCCTGCTTCACCCGATTCTTCTTTGAGGTCCCATGAGGCAGTCACATAATCCCAGCTGACCCAGGCAATAAAAAGGGTGACCGGGATTAATAGAAACAGAGTACCCAATAAATTCACCCAGGCTTTATTTCGCGGGTTCATTTTTGAATAAAAGATATCGACTCGTACATGGCCATCGTGTTTGAGTGTATAAGGGATGCCAATCAAGAAAACCAGGGCATACATATAAATGACGGATTCCTGCATGGCAATCCAGCCAATTTCAAAGCCATAACGTAACACCACAATGCTGAAGGTTAAAAAGACCATCAATAAAGTGAGCCATGAGATTAATTGTCCACTCCAGACAGAAATTTTTTCCAGATAAGTGGCCAATTTGATCAGTTTAGGTGTATTAATGGGTTTCATAAGTGAATAAGTGACTGACAAAAAGTGATATTTTCACGATGTTTAAGTAGCAGGCATTTTAACACATCGGGATCTTTATCCGGAGTTAATTCAGTCTTCGTGTTAACTTGTTGATATTTTACTTGTTGAAAGCTCAGGCGTGACAGCCAGAAGCGAAGTGCTGCTGCCCTTAACATCGTTGACCAATTTTGTTTTTCATTGTCATCCAGGGGCCTCACTTGTTGATAGGCATTAAGCAGTGCTCGGGTCTTATTTAAATCCAGATAATTATCCTTACCAGGACACCAGTCATTAACGCAAATGGCCAGATCAAATAGCAAGGGTGCATGACAGGCAGTATAAAAATCCAATATGCCACTGAGATGAAGCGCTTTAGAGCGGGATTCAAATAAGACATTATCACGAAACAAGTCGGCATGGATGACACTCTTAATCAGATGATGATCAAGATTGTTGTATTGAAATGATAATTCATCAGAAAGTAATAAAGCATCATCTTTATCCAGATGGGGTTCTTGTGCTTTACCTATAGCCTGAATTTGTGAAAATCCCCATGGATTGGAGCGATGAAAAGTAAAATTTTGTCCAATTTGGTGTAATTGTCCTAATGCAGTACCGATTTGACGACAGTGAGCAGTATTTGACTGAACAATGCTTTTGCCTGACAGTCGATTAAATAAAGCAAACGGTTTTGTTTGCCAGGTGTTGAGTGTTTGTTGCTTTGAATCAGCAATAGGCTCAGGCACGATCATGCCATGTTGACGTAAAAAGTGCATCAAGTGTAGAAAATAACTTAATTCTTGTGCAGTATAGTGCTCAAAAATGGTTAGAACATAATTGCCTGTGTTGGTATTGACATAATAATTGGTGTTTTCAATACCATCAGCAATGCCTGCAAAGCTGATGATATTACCCAGTTCATAGTGTGTTAGTAGTTGTTTGAGTTGTGTGAGTGACAGAGATGTATAAACAGCCATTTACCACTCAAATATTTTCCATTGCTGAACAGTCGTTTCACTCAGCTCCCGGTTTGAACGTGTTTCCAGGGAACCATCGCCATCGGTATCATAGAAATAATACGGTGGAGCATTATCGGGTGTTACTTTAACCTTATAGACAATGCCGTTAATACTATGAGTTTCAATGGTTTTATTATCTCGTTTGATAATATTAATATCGACATTCTCAAGTGGATTGACTTTGTCTTCATCAGGTTTGCGTTTTTTTTCGCCTTCTTCTTCTGCCCAGACAGTACTGCTAACAATAAGTAGCAGACTGGCTAAAAGGGCATAAACTACGGGGGATAGCATTTTTTTATTCATTGGGTGAATCCTTATATTTTCCAACTGGAAAAGCCGCTGATATTATTATAAATCCAGCATCTTTTCATGTTCTTCTGCAGAGGGTTCAAAACAGCGATGTTCATAATGATCAAAAATGGCATCAACAATTGCCTGGGGTTCATCAATGATCTTGATTAACTGTAAGTCTTGCGAGTCAATGGTGCCGGCACTGACCATCGTGTTTTTAAACCAGTCAATTAAACCTGACCAGAACTCGGTACCCACCAGTATAATGGGAATTTTTCTGGTCTTACCTGTTTGTACCAGAGTTAATATTTCTGCAAACTCGTCTAGTGTACCAAAACCACCGGGCATAACAACGTATGCCGTCGCATATCAGCAAAAACCGGTGAACCTAAATATTTTGATAAATTAACGGCTAAAAATAATTTTTTATAACCGAATCGCTATTAACTATCGATGACG
>JAHXHI010000406.1 GCA_025656775.1 gamma proteobacterium symbiont of Bathyaustriella thionipta | reverse complement strand
AAAACTGGCTGCATGACAGCAGAAATGATGATGGATATTATATATCTTATTTTTTAATTGTGTTGTCTTGACAGTGGGGTCCACTATAATTTACGTCATTAAAAAAAGCATTAATCGCCTCAAAATATCTTAATGACCATAATAAAACAATCATTGGGGTAGCTTATAATTCATCTGATCAATACTCGCCATTTCAATTTTTTCAAGTAATATTTGATAGCGATGAAAATTGGTATTCAGTCTATTTTAATGGTGGTTACTTATGGGAAGATGGTAGTGATGGGGAGGATGATGGTTATGGCAATGAATCCATTGATGATTTAGTTTCAGAAGTTAAAGTGACTTTTCCGGAAATTGATAATCTCGTTTTTTTTGAAACATTTGATATGGATTTTTCACTCTACGCAGAGGAAATACTTGTAAGAATATTCCCTGATTTACCCTCTTCTGATGAATACTGGCCTGATAAAAAGCTGGCATATGAAACTCTTTGTATTGATAGAATAAATAAAGCAAACAGCAAAGCCAGAGGATGAATATGAAGGATAAAATATCAAGTAATCACACTCTTATTCCATTTGGGTTACATAAAGATAGTGATACAATAGTCGATATTCATGATGTACCAAAAGGTAAAGCGTGTGATTGTATCTGCCCTTCATGCCATACATCATTAATAGCTAAACAAGGGGATATTAATGAATGGCATTTTGCTCATCTAAGCAATAAAGATGCTGTTAATAATGTGAAAGATATATGTGAATATTCATTTTATACCTCTGTACGTTTGATGGCCTTACAACTAATCAGTCAGAACCTTAAAATTGACCTGCCTTCTTATGATGCAGTTGTCACAGACTCATATAATGAAATTTATATTAAGGAAGAATTCAAAGTAACAGAAAGAAATACTATTTCATTAAATAACATTGAAGTTAACAAAAACTATTTAGGTCATAACATTGATATCATCGGAAAGGTTCAAGATTATTCATTTATAATGTTACTTAACTATCCTAACAAAATAATACCTCTAAGTTTAATCGATTTGGATGATAATAAATGTGGCATGATTTCCATATCATTAGAGCCCACAAAACAGTTGTTCTCTGATGCAAACAAAATTGGTAAAAGCTACAAAGATATCCTTAATAACTATTTACAGACGGACTTAAACTCTAAAACATGGATATACCACCCTAAATATAAGCAAGCTGAATTTCTGGCAAGACAACGTTTGAAAGAAAAAAAGAAAGATTGTATCAAAAATTATAAACCTGACATAAATAGTATAATTTACAATTATAAACTACCTGAAACAGAATCTTCAAATAATCAAGTTAGATATAAATGTACTGAATGTAATCATCAATGGAACGCAATGAAAAACAAAACAATCTGCCCTATATGTGGCAATCATTTATATACATTTGAAATAAAAAGTAAAATAAATAGATACTGTAAAAAATAATTATTACTGAGATTTGGTTGGATATGATCATATACATGAAACGTTTAAAAATTCCTTTGATAAAAGTTAAAACTATCAATTATGAAAGTTATTAATGAAACTCTGACAGGGATTGTCAGTAGAGTAACGTATCACAACCAGAACACAGGATGGTCTGTGTTGCGTGTTCAGCCATTCAATTCACCTCAACAGCAAGAAACTGTCACTGTCCACCAGACCAAAGTATTTGCAGGAGCCACAATAGAATTTCGTGGAGCTTGGAGCATTGATCATAAATATGGCCGTCAATTTAAAGCAGTTGAAGCTATCGAAAAAAAACCAGCTACAACCGCAGCTATAGAGAAATATCTGGGATCTGGTCTCATTAAAGGCGTAGGTCCAAAAACAGCAAAGAGAATTGTTAATTATTTTCAAAATGAAACTCTTGAAATTTTTGAAAATGATATTAATCGTCTTACTGAAGTAACAGGAATAGCCAAAAAAAAACTGACCATGATTAAAAAAGCATGGGTAGAACATAGATCTATCAGAGATGTGATGATCTTTCTTCAGGGGCACGGTATCAGCACTCTATTTGCTGTTCGAATCTACAAAGAATATGGTGATAAATCAATTCAAATGGTGACAGAAGATCCCTATCGTCTGGCCAATGATTTTTATGGTATTGGATTTTTCTCAGCAGATAAAGTGGCTTTAAGTATTGGCCTGTCAGAAACCAGTCAGCAACGAATGGTTGCAGCAATTAAACATGTACTGGCTGCCAGTCGTGAACAGGGTCATTGTTACCTGACTGAACAACAGATCAATACAAGTATATTTGATTTAATAGAAATGGAGCTGGGTAAACGTCTTCATAGCTATCTTGATATCATGAAACAGGATGATCAACTTAGAACCCGACAACTTAAACAAGATAATACAGAATACACCTGTTATTACTCAAAAACCCTTTTCTATGATGAAGCAACGGTTGCTAAGAAACTACAGGCAATGAAAGGTGATGTTTTAAGTGATCCACAACGGATTGCCACCTGGATAAGCCGATATTGTCAAAGTCACTCTATTTCATTGAGTGATGAGCAGGCAGATGGTGTAAAAGGTGTCGTACAACATCGTTTTTCCATCCTGACTGGTGGTCCAGGTTGCGGTAAGACAACCACAACTCTTGTGATTGTCAGACTCCTCGAAGCAATGAACAAAAAAGTGTTACTCGCAGCACCGACTGGCCGTGCCACTCAGCGAATGAGTGAAGTCATTAGCAGAGAGGCCAAAACCATACATCGGTTGCTTGAATGGAAGGGAGGTGAATTTCAGAAAAATGAGGAAACACCGCTTGTGGTTGATTTTCTTATAGTTGATGAATGTTCCATGCTGGACATTAGTTTAAGTGCATCATTATTAAAAGCTGTTCCTGAAAACTGCCAGGTTCTTTTTATTGGTGATCCCGATCAGTTACCATCAGTTGGAGCTGGTAATGTCATTAAAGATATTATATCTTCCGGTGTTATTCCCTGTTTTCGATTAACTCAGGTATTTCGTCAGGCTCAGGAATCTTTGATTATTAAATATGCTCACCAGATCAACAAAGGCCAAACTCCGTATATTAATTCACCCTTTAAAAAACCAGCTATTTGGGGAAATGGCTCTGATTGCTTATTTATTGATTCAGATGAAGTGACAAAAGAGCAGATCAGCTTTATTTCCCGTGTAAAGCATTACTTTGACTGGAAAACGGCTGAACTTGAAATAATTGCATCTGGTGATGAGTCACCATTTGAGTTTCGTATACAGGAAGAAATTAAGTCAGCCTACGAGCAGGATTTTGTGGTGCCTGACAAATTTAAACATGTTGATTTAGAGAAATTACATAAAACAGAGGCTCAAGTTGATGCATTGAAATCAGTTCTAAAGAATATCCACCCATGGTCATCGCTGCACTATGGATTATCTGCTATTGATATCGTAGTAAAACTCTATTTAGAGTGGATACCCAAATATCATGGTAGTAATACTGAAATTCAGATACTTACTCCCATGACAAGGGGAAGTCTTGGCACTGCCAATCTAAATAAAGTTATTCAGCAAGTTGCTAATCCACCAGTACAGGGGAAAAGTCAGCTTAAAGTTGGCGAAAGAATCTTCAGGGAAGGTGATAGAGTGATCCACCGTCGTAATAATTATGATTTGAACGTATTTAATGGGGATATTGGTAAAATTGTTAATATTGATAATGAGGCTTTGACGGCAATTGTTTCTTTTTACCCAGACAACAGAGAAGTAAACTACAAAAAAGAAGATATTATGGAATTGGATTTGGCTTATGCTATCACTATTCATAAATCACAGGGTTCTGAATTTAAAGCAGTAATTATTCCAGTACTTACGCAACATTTTAAAATGCTTTACCGTAACCTCATTTATACTGGGCTTACCAGGGCAAAAGACTTGGCTGTTTTTGCTGGAACAAGAAAGGCTCTTACTATGGCAATCAGACAGCAGGATACAAGTCAGAGACAAACGGCTTTGGAAGAATTGATACAAGGAGGTGGATAATAGTGAAAACTGTTTATTTGGCTGGGCCAGATGTATTTTTTCCTGATAGTGATACAAGAAGAAATAGACTATTGAAGCTTTGTAGAAATAATGGATTTGTTGGTGTTTATCCTGGAGATAATGATATTAATCCACCAGAAGCGAAAATGATTCGTGAAGCTAATATGAAAATGATAATAAATGCAGATTGTATTTGTGCTAATCTGAATCCTTTCAGAGGATTCGAGCCAGATTCAGGTACTGTTTTTGAAGTAGGATTTGCAACAGCTCTAGGAAAGACTGTAGTGGGATACACCAACGATACCAGACCAATGATAGAGCGACTGAGGGCATATCAGTCATTATCTGAAAGACAAATGACTGATAAAGATGGACTTATGGTTGAAAACTTTGGGTTGCCAAATAATCTTATGTTTGGCCATATTGTTCTGGCAAGAACAGCAGAAGAGGCTATTGAAAGATTAAAGACTTCTCAGCCAGAACATTCAGAGTAAACGAAAAATATGGATAACTCTAAATTGGCATGGATAAGCCATTAATAAGCCCTGCACAAGCTGATGAATTTATTAACGCATCGCTACGCTTGCTAAAATTCACAACTTGCACAGAGCTTATTAACACCTTACCCACCCCAATTCTTAACGAGTTACCCACATTTTTCTAATAACCACCTGAATTAAACGATAGATTTAAAAGATTATAATAATAACAAGATTGTAACTATTCAGCATGATTTTTAATCTCAGATAAAATCAGGTAACTTTTTATCAAATAACAATTCCAATGCAAGACTTGAACTTACAC
>JAHXHI010000308.1 GCA_025656775.1 gamma proteobacterium symbiont of Bathyaustriella thionipta | reverse complement strand
TGCATAGACATGTCGGTTTTAATAAATTACATAACTTTTCTGTCAAGCTTTTTTTTTCAATTTTTTTTAAATTTATGCTGAATAGTTACCGGAAAAGAAATATAAGTTACTAAAACTCGGTTGGCTTCAGGTGGCTATTTTTATTGGGCTATTTCCGCCATTAATGATTTTATTTCAACAGTTTTCGTTAGTATCACCTCTGGCAAATTTTGTTGTGGTTCCTCTAATGAGTGTTATTATCGTACCGTTGACATTCATTGCCACGGTAATGTTGTTTATTTCTGAACCGCTGGGGCAGTTTATTTTTAATCTATTAGTATGGCCGATTGATGGTCTTTTCTGGGTATTGGCTAATTTAAGTCAATGGTCGTTGAGTCAGGTTTATTTGCCAAAGCCTACATTGCTGGTAACGCTATTTGTGACTATTGGCAGCTTTTGGTTATTAATGCCCAAAGGATGGCCTGGTAAACCACTCGGAATATTGTTATTTCTGCCGGCTTTTTTATTGGAAACAGATAAGTTGCAACCAGGCCAGATTAAAATGACTGTTCTGGATGTAGGTCAGGGACTTGCTATGATTATAAGAACTCAGAATCATACATTGCTCTATGACACGGGTGATAAATATAGTGATGAATTTAATATGGCTGATATGGTGATTATTCCCTATATGAGGATGCATGGAATCGCAATGATTAATAAATTAATTATCAGTCATTCTGATCGAGATCATGCGGGTTCATATCAGGAACTCTATGATCAGATTCAAATTAATGAGGTTCTGGCGGGTGAACCCGATAGGATAAGTGTGAATTTATCCTCAACTTTGAATGAAACTGTTCATAATAGCAAACTGATGATAAATCAATGTCAACAGGGACAACAGTGGCAATGGGATAAAGTAATCTTTCGTGTCTTGTCTCCTAAAGAGACAACAAGCGATATAAAAAATAACAATCTATCTTGTGTGATCCACATTACTAATGCAGTGAATCAAACTATATTATTAACAGGCGATATTGAAAAAACTATAGAAAAACAGTTAGTTAATGACTATCCAGAGCTTAGGGCGAATGTTTTGCAAGTACCTCATCATGGCAGTAAAACATCCTCCTCAGCTATTTTTTTAGATCATATTCAACCTGATTTCGCTTTGTTTTCTATTGGCTACAAGAATCGCTTTAACCACCCGGCAGCAAAGGTTTTGAAAACTTATAAGAAAATGCAGGTAAATTTATACAATACCAACAACGGAGCTATTGAAATTAACAGCAATATAACCAATAATTCATTTTCAGTGATAGAATACCGTGCCGCTGAAAAGATGTTTTGGCATCGAGACTTGAATCAGCTCTAACGATAAAAATTAAAAAGATCTCCTGCTAAAAATTTTACTAAAAAGCAATCATTAAAGCGAAGGAAAATTTGTGTTTGAATTAATATTAGCTGGCGGCTGGATTATGGCCCCAATTATTTTATGTTCCATTCTGGCGTTAACCATTGTGGTTGAGCGTTTCTGGACTTTACGTGAGAAAAAAATTGCACCTTCCAATTTAACTGATCAGATTATTAAACTTCATCAAAAAAATCGTATCACCAGTGAAGCAATTACAAAACTCAATAATAATTCTCCTCTAGGACGAATATTGGCTGCGGGTTTACGTAATATGAACTCTCAGCGAGAAATTATGAAAGAGAGCATTGAGGAAGAAGGCCGTCAGGTTGCTCTTGAATTAGAACGTTTTCTTAATACACTGGGTACCATTGCTTCCATTACACCACTGCTTGGTCTGTTAGGTACTGTTATCGGTATGATAAAAGTGTTTGCCGTTATAACCAGTCTGGGTGTGGGTGATCCAAAAGTGTTGGCAGATGGTATTTCACAAGCCCTGTTAACAACGGCAGCAGGTTTATCCGTGGCAATTCCCAGTGTGATGTTTTATCGCTTTTTCCGAGGTCGTGTTGACGAGTTGCTTCTAAAAATGGAAGCTCAGGCAGTCTTTCTGGTTGAGGTAGTTCATGGCGATCGTCCCGGGATAAGCAAATAATATGAATTTTCGTCATAGAAAAGTAGAAGAGCTGGATGTCAATGTAACGCCATTGATTGATGTGGTCTTTCTTCTGTTAATCTTCTTTATGGTATCCACTACCTTTGACCGTCAATCTGAGCTCAATATAGAACTCCCCGAAGCCAGTGGAGAAATCTCTGAATCTGAGAAAGTAGAAATTGAAATTTTTATCGGGCCAACGGGTAAGTTTACGATTAATGGCAATGAGATCATCAATACCCAGATAGAGACAATACTGAGAGCTTTACGTGAAGCTGCAGGTGATGATAATGAACCCAGAGTTATCATTACAGCAGATAAAAATACAACTCATCAAGCGGTTATGACGGCAATGGATGCCGCTCGGCAAATGGGATTTATTCATATTACTTTCTCAGCGGTTAAGCCAGAATAAATGATCATAATCGATTATTTCTCCAGAGTGTCATATGGCTTAAGAGGCCTCTGGTTATATCAATGAAATCCATAACTCATTACTGGCAAAGCATTAACTTTGTCAGTATGATTCTTGCCCCTGTTAGTTTCCTGTTTTGTCTTGTGGTTTTCTTTAGAGGTCTTTTTTATCGCTCAGGTTTACTTAAATCAGTTTCAGTCAATATACCTGTTATTGTAGTGGGTAATATTTATATCGGTGGTAACGGTAAAACCCCCTTTGTAATCTGGCTGGTTGAGCAATTAAAACAGGCTGGCTATAAGCCAGCTGTAGTCAGCAGGGGCTATGGGGCGCTGACTGAAAAAGAAACGGATGTATCCTGGCCGCGTCTGGTCAGTGTACAGGATGACATCCGTTTATTTGGCGACGAACCCCTTATTATTCACCAATCAACCCATTGTCCTGTTGTTGTTGACCCTGATAGGTCCCGTGCTGTAAAAAAGATTTCACAGGATACGGATTGTAATGTCATCATTAGTGATGATGGTTTACAGCATTATGCGATGTCTCGATTTATTGAAATAAATATTACTGATGCAAAACGACTTTATGGGAATGGACTTTGTTTGCCGGCAGGGCCTTTGCGGGAAAGTACTGCTCGCCTAAAATCCGTTGATTATATTATCTATAACATTTCTCATGTTGGTTCAAATGAAACTCTTTTGAAAGAAGCAGTTGAAAAATTCCCTGAAAAAATATTTTCTATGGATTATGAATTATTATCGATAAAGCCATTGTCAGGAGAAATGCTGCAATCAATGACACTGGAAGATTTTAAAGGTAAAATTGTGCATGCAGTGGCTGGTATTGGTGATCCCGAACGATTTTTTACATTATTGAAAAATAATGGTCTTATTGTCATCGAGCATCCATTTAGCGATCACTATCAGTATAAAAGAGATGATTTTATCTTTGATGAATCATACCCCATTGTTATGACAGAAAAAGATGCCGTTAAATGCCAGTCTTTTTCATTATCAAAGGCATGGTATCTGCCTGTTAAAGCCAAAATTGATCCTATGTTATTATCAAAAATAATCGATCAGTTAAAAACATATTAGCCAGAGTCGAGAGATAGCGCTTGCTCTACCTAAATAATCTATTGAACACGAGGTAAAAAGTGGATAAAAAATTACTTGATATTCTGGCCTGTCCAGTCTGTAAAGGTGAGTTAAGTTACAATAAAGAAAATAATGAACTCATTTGTGAAAAAGACAGACTGGCTTTTCCTGTTCGGGATGATATTCCTGTCATGCTAGAATCAGAAGCCCGTGCCCTGGAAGCAAAATAAACCTGTTTAGAAAATTTTTAAGTATGATTTTGAGCGGGTCTTTGCTTCAATCTTAAACCATTAACTGTACGGTAATGGCCTGAATAGCCATTCAGATCAGCGCCCCTTTTGGTTGAGGGACGGCTAAATTTACGAGGTTTGCCGCTGGATGCCTTAAGAATCTCGGGCTTAAATATATTCACACTATTATTGCGTACTCTTATAGGGCTGGCAGTGCGTAACATGCCATAGCTTACTAAAAATTGATCTAACATATTCCAGTTACTGCCATATAAATAACTGCCGGGATCATGTCCCTGCATGAGCGGCCACATAAGATTTAACATATGACCAGATTTGGAATACCTTACTCTGCCAGGGTCTCTGGTGCCTAAAGTATATTCCTGCATTGAGCGATTAAAAGGTTCATCATTGTAGTCCCCCATTGAAATAATGGGCAGATGCTTTTCACCACCCTGATCTTCATCAAGTAATTTAGAGATAATGTAAGCATGCGTTTCACCTGCTAATATGCGAAAAGGTTCAGAGGAATACTGACCTGCACTGCGTGATGGCCAATGATTAGCAATAGCGACAAATTCAGCATCAGTCGCATTAACTCGTAAACGTACCCAAAACAAATCTCGGGTTGCCGAGCGTTTTATAACCACTTGATGAGCAGTGCTTATTACCGTCAATTCATTTGTATCAATGATAAAGGAGGTATCAATACCTCTGGCATCATCTGATTCATGGGCCACGACTGAGTAATTCCGCTGAGGGATATGAATTAAATGAGCAAGTTTTTCCATTACTGACTCATTCTCAACCTCACATACACCTAATAAAGCAGGACCGTTTCCATCAAACATCCGCTCAATAACCTTTGTCAGCTGAAAAATTTTTTTATTTCTGACATCGGCTGTCCAGCCTTTTAATTCTGATTTTAGTTTTGCTTTAAGTTGACTGTCCCTAACGAGGCTGTAGAATAACCCCTATTTTTAATACTTTTTCAATAAATCCACAATACAGGATTCATAAATAGCTTTCAATTTCTAAGAT
>JAHXHI010000037.1 GCA_025656775.1 gamma proteobacterium symbiont of Bathyaustriella thionipta | reverse complement strand
AGTTTCACTACCTGAAAATGTAATTGCATTTAAGAAAAAATAATTTGGTCGGGGATGGCCGTTGTCACAACTAGGTCTACACCCGTTGTAAAGCATCGCCCATAGCCGCTCTGATAGATCTGACTAAATCCGCTGTTTTTTTATTTTTACTGTTTTGAGAATCAACATTAAGCATTGAAAAATTGATTTTTGCGGCGTCATCACCGCTGATATCATTTGACTGAATATAGCGTTCAAGCATCGCAGATTCATAAGTCATAGCTTTATAAACTGCCTGAAATGAAGCTGACTCGGCTAAACCTGCCATTGGAATATTTGCTAAAATTGCACCAAAACCAATCGGCACAAGCAGTAATGGTTCAAACTTCTTTTTAATGGCCAGAAAAAGCAGCAGCAAACCAATCAACAGCATAAATGCCTGGCCAAAAGAAATATTATAAAGTCCTGAACCTTCCCATAGTCGTATTAATTGTTCCATTTAGTTATACACCATAGAAAACAGAGGTTCACCCACGCTCACAGCATCCCCTTCTCTGACATTAATGTCACTAATAATGCCTGCTTTACCGGCACGGATCTCTGTTTCCATTTTCATGGCTTCAAGAATAATAATCACATCACCCTTTACAACCTTATGATTCTTATTGACCAGTATTTTAAAAATCTGACCGCTTAATGGCGCAGCGACGGGTTCTCCTGTATCAGAAATCACCACTCCCTCATCAATGCGGTCATGTGACGAAGTCGATAAAGCAGCAACAGGTCCCTTAATAATATCGCCGCCTTCACTGACCTGAACCACATAATTATTACCCGCAACGGTAACGGTATAAACATAATTTTCATTATCTGATAAATCTTGTGTCTCATTACGTTTACTCAACGTATTTTTATCAAGAGTCGGAATCGGTTCAAACATGGCAGGGTTATCTCTGTTTTCAAGAAACTTAAGACCAACCTGTGGAAATAAGGCATAAGTCAACACATCATCAATGACTGCATTAGCCAGTTTAAATTCTTTTTTTGATGCAATATCAGTCAATTCATTAGTCAACTTATCTACCTCAGACTCAAGCTTGTCAGCAGGACGACACAGAATTACCTCAGTGTCACCCAGAATCCGCGCTTGCAAACTGGCATCCAGTTTCCCCGGAGTGGCTCCATATTCGCCTTTGAGGATACCGGTTGTTTCTTTAGTGACTGTTTTATAGCGTTCACCTGAGAGTACGTTCAACACGGCCTGAGTACCCACAATTTGTGAAGTAGGTGTCACCAGAGGAATATAACCGAGCTCTTTACGTACTCGCGGGATCTCTTCGAGCACTTGATCCAGTTTGTCACTGGCACCCTGCTCTTTAAGTTGATTTTCCATATTGGTTAACATACCACCGGGCACTTGTGCGACCAGAATCCGCGAATCAATACCTTTGAGTGAACCTTCAAACTGACTGTATTTTTTTCTCACTACCCGAAGCTCAGCCGCTATGGATTCGAGCTGTGCAATATCCAGGCCTGTATCACGCGTTTGATTTTCCAGCATAGCCACAATACTTTCTGTTGCTGAGTGCCCATAGGTTGCACTCATTGATGAAATCGATGTATCGACATTATCAACGCCTGCTTCAATGGCTTTAAGCAGCGTTGCAGTAGAAAGCCCTGTCGTCGCATGGCTGTGCAGATGGATGGGTATTTCAAGCTCTTTTTTCAGGCGTAAGACCAATTCATAAGCATCATAGGGTTTTAACAAGCCCGCCATATCTTTAATGCAAATAGAGTGAGCCCCCATATCCTGTAATTGTTTACCCAGGGTGAGCCAGAGTTCCAGAGTATGAACCGGACTGTGAGTATATGACATGGCCCCCTGAGCATGTTTGCCATTGTCTATAACCGCTTTAATCGCAGTTTCAAAGTTACGCGGATCATTCATGGCATCAAACACACGAAACACATCAATACCATTTACAGCGGCACGCTCCACAAATTTTTGCACAACATCATCAGCATAATGACGATACCCCAAAATATTCTGACCTCTAAAAAGCATCTGCTGCGGAGTATTGGGCATGACTTCTTTAAGTTTTCTGATACGCTCCCAGGGGTCTTCTCCCAGGTAGCGAATACAGGCGTCAAAAGTAGCCCCGCCCCAGGACTCAACTGACCAATAGCCGATTTTATCCAGTTTTTCGGCCACTGGAAGCATATCATCAATGCGCATACGGGTAGCCAGTAGTGACTGGTGTCCATCACGCAGCACCACATCGGTTATACCCAGTTTGTTTTTATTAGTCATCATGATTGTGTGCAGACCGTTTTTGTACTTGAAAGGATGTCATTAGTTTAGAAGACATGGGCTTTTAACGCTTTGCTCGATAAGAGCGGTGCTGTTGTATCGCAGCAGTAATTACCTGAGTGAGTATTTTGTCCGGTATTTTATCATTCAGGGGCTTAGCTTGATGGTCATTATTTTGAACATTACTGGGAGCCAATTGAGTTGTCTTGTGTTCAAAGTAGTCCACAAACTTTGACATCAGTGTGGTAAAGACAATTAATACCACCAGAAAAATAAACACCGTGCCCATTCCCATCAATGCCAGTTCTAACCCGAAGACCATATTTTATTCCTAAATATTTTTCAATACGTTTGTATTACAACCAAAACTAAAATAGTTTGGTTCATTATTAACTGTACAGATACTATTAACCATAAAGTCATCAAATTCAACCACTATTTTTATAGAAAAACAGTCATGGTAAAAACACTTAATGTACATCAAGCAAGCTGTCATACAACGTAGTCATGTCTTAGAATAAAATATCAGGTAGGGGTAGGGTATAATGTGTAAGGAATCATACCATACAGACTCATTTACGAGGCTATATGGTATTCATTAAAAAAACAGAAAGCGTTATTTCTCCCTTTTGTTCAATTCTTCTCTCATTTGATCTAATAAAGAAAATAATTCCATACTCGCGGCTTCCATTTCTTCATAATTTTTAATGATTTCATGTTCATGTGCGATGCGATTATCTGCTTCACGAATAAAATTCATATTGGTATTGGTCAGGTCATGAACTTTAGCATGAGGCCTATCAAGTTTTTGGTAAGCACTCGTACCAGAGAAAATCGCTTTACCTTTATTGGCATACCATTTGCCCAGTCTACAATTTTTATGATCTGCAAATTGCGCATCACTGTCCATATTTATCATGGCACCATAGGAATTTGACTTGAAGATGATATGGTCAATTTTTGCCCGCACAATAAAGGCCTGATATTCCATATCTTCAACTAGATTAGACATCCCTTTCGCATCTGAATTTAACTGGCTCATGGTATTTTTAAAATTTTCTACCGAGCTGGAAACATCGTTGGCTAATCCAGTCATTGTTTCTGATTTTTCGACGATTGATGAGGTTTCTTGTCGCATGGCATCAATCGATACGGCAATTTCACTGGTTGCTTTTTGTGTGTGCTCAGCCAAATTTCTTACTTCATCTGCCACCACTGAAAAGCCTCTCCCGTGTTCACCGGCCCGTGCCGCTTCAATGGCCGCATTAAGAGCCAATAGATTAGTTTGCTCGGCAATAGACTTAATCAGATCAACCACTGATGTAATTTCACTGCTTTTTTCTTCCAGACTCTCAATGGTGGTATTGGAGTTATTAATATAGCCCACTAATGTCTTAAGTTTTGCTAAAATATCTTCTACTACAGTGATACTCTGAGACGCTTGAGTACTGGTTGTATCCGTTGTTTGCAGCACATCACCCAGATCATCTACAATATTAATAATTTCTTTTTGAATCAAAGCAATATTGCCGCTCACATCATTAATGGTACGTAATTTAGCACTAAAATTAATCACTTCCTGTTTGCTATGAGCATCTTTCATGGCATCAATGCCGCTCATCACACTTCTTATTGCTTTTGAAAAATCACCATGCAGGCCATGGTCATTTAATTCACAGGCGCTAAAATTACCTTGAGAAGCAAAATGCACAGTGGTACTGATTCGGGTGGTTAAATCCTGCATAATCGTAATCAATGATTGAAACAGCATCGCAATTTGATCCATCTCATTTTGGCTGTCTCTATTAAAGGTCAACATAAACGTCAGATCACCATTCTTAACTTGTTCTATGGCATTTTTGAAATTTAGAATTTTACTCACTATGGCCCGTCTGATATTTCGATTCAGCCAGGTTAAAGAAAAGAACACAGCGATTGATATAATCGCAATCAGCACTAACATAAAGAATGCCTGGTTCTTAATCGCGAAGGCACTCTCCAGTACAGAGCGGGTAATCTTATTTTCCATTTCTTTTAATTTATTGATTTTCTGGGTAATTGTTTTAAACCAATAGTCAGCATCGACGCCAAAACCACTTTGTTTAGTCAGTGCAATATTTCTCATTCTTTGAACTTCGTTAAATGCGGGATTACTTTTTATTTGTGAATAATATTGTTTGAATTCATCATTTGCACTGTATTCAAACAAGTCCAATAATGCCTGTTGTTGAGCCAGTACTGATAAAAATTTTGTAGTTAAAAACGGATTAAATTTATCCTGAGAAAAAGTGGCTGACAAAATAGCACGCTCGATGCCCGCCCGTTCCTTGGCACTGATAAAAAGCATCAGGCTATTAAGCATATTTCGTATTGCGATGTGTTTTGAAAAAGTTGAAAATTAGCTGATAATTTCTATTGATGCTCGATTAAGCTCCGTATAATAAGCAACAGCAGCTTTGGTTTCCCCCTATGTCAACATACCTGTCGCCTGAAAAATTTAGTATTAGGAGACAAAAATGGTAAAATATACCCAGGAATTTAAGTTACAATCTG
>JAHXHI010000038.1 GCA_025656775.1 gamma proteobacterium symbiont of Bathyaustriella thionipta | reverse complement strand
AGAAAGGCTGAATTAAATCGTTAGCATTATGCTTTATGTCAAAAAAGGTGTTTTTGGAGTAATTCTACAGCCTCAACGTCAAAATCATCGGGGCGTCTTTTTGCCTCCGATGCATTTTCTGGTTGGCCATTTATTAATTAGGTATAAAGTTTAATGCCTATATGGGCATCGTTCATAAACTTAAAATGCTTATCAATTGAGTAAACTGGCACATTATTTTGAATACTATTCTGTGCAATTAATAAGTCAGCTATTCCAATCCCATTTGAACCTGATTTCAAACAAGAAACCTGATAGTTTCTAATTTCTTCCCAATCAGGATGTATGGGGTGTTTTTTTACCATTTTTAATAAATTTATTACTTTTTTTTCTTGTTTTACAATAAGGAGAGGTAATAACTCTGTAAGAACTAGATCATTAATTACAATTAAGTTTTCATCAATTAAAAAATCTAATTTTTCAGATTTATCTCCAGATCGAAAATAATCAATCCACACAGAAGTATCAACTAATACTTCCATTATGATCTGTCTCGAATTACATCTAGATCAATGTCTAAATCAATTTTTCCTTTAAATTTTTTTAACTCAGATAATTCTGATTTTCTAATAAGTTCTTGAAGTGCAAGTGTAATTACTTTTGTTTTTGTTTTTATATGTGAAACAGACATTGCTTCAAGCAAAAGTTCTTCTGGCAAATCTAGTGTTGTTCTCATCATTTTTTCTCCAACCTTGCATATGCATAGAATTACATTTATATGCATAATTGTCAAGATGCTAGGAATGATGTGATTTTGTGTGCCAACAGTTGATTAGATCGGTTCTTGAATAATGGATTTATCAGATTCGTGCTAATCTTTTTTTAATTTAAATATACCTTTTATTCATCTGGCATATATCAGTTTTTGCTTACAAAATTGCTATTTATTGGAAACTTTAAACTTGTATTGTTTGCTATGATTATCGTACAATTAATTAATTTTATGTAATTTATAACTATTTTCTTTTCCTTATGTATTACTAAGCTGATGAATAAAAGGATTTTTATGGACTATTTAGAAGATTATAAAAAATAATAAATTTTGGAATCGATATATTTCTGAACTGACGAATAAGCCTGTAAAGGCGGGCATTAATAAGCCAGTAAAATGCCATACTATGAGACATTCATTCGCAACACACTTACTGGAATCAGGCTATGAAATAAGGACAATACAGGAATTGCTTGGTCATGCTGACGTTTCAACTACAATGATTTATACTCATGTGATGAATTCTCCGGGAGTAACGGTAAAAAGTCCAATTGATTTTGTCTAAGGTTGTTACCGTTAAATCATCAGACCACAACCGGGTGTTGTTCATACGCGCTATTCATGGTCCTATGAGATGACAGGGACAGTCAATTTTTTACTGAAAGTCATGATTTCTGGTGTGGTAATAAAAGAGAGCAAAAAAGATATTGGCAATTATCATTTTATTTTAGGGTTTGCGACTCGATTCTAAATAACACCTGTTCAATAAAGCCCGGTAGAATCACTCTAGACAGCTAAATTATCATCTGCTTTGTGATTCTGGACATTTTAACTTCCTACTGAACGGATGCTTCACAATCAGGAAGTTACACTGACAAGACCCGTCACTCATAACCGACTTCTGGCGACAGACAGACTTCCTATCGCCAGCACTGCCGCTACCGTTAATTGTCCAGCAAGCCACCCTGTTTCCCTGACGTAAGGCCAGGCAGGCAACCCCAGCAGCAGAGCTTCTTCAAGCGGTTCTCGGGAAAAAGTCAAAGGAAAAAATAACGAGGCAAAGCGTACGGTCTCTGTTGCCTGTTCCAGAGGGAATAATAGGCCTGTGAGAAAAACCAGACAAAAAGCATACACAGTAGAAACCAAATACGCCTGAAATTGTGATCTGACCAGCGCAGATGCTGCCAGTCCCTGTAACGTCGATACCATAATAGCGAGTAATTGTAAGCCCATTCCTCTGAATCCACCGGGGAAACCACTTTGTACCGACATATTGAATATAGCAACGGCAGCAATGATCAACAGCAAAAGACTGATCACTGCAACAAACAGGCAGGTGAGTGTTTTACCTATAATCAGGTTCCGCCAGCCCACATTCGGTGCGATCAGCAAAACACCGATAGTGCCATTTTCCTTATCACGGGCAATGGTGCTGACAGCCATCAGAAAGGGAATAAAAATAGTAATCAATGCAATCATGCGAGGCACTAAATAGGCATCACCTGGTGCCGGATTTGTACCAAAATCCAGTACCTGAACCTGTATTTCTGGTTGCTCGACAGCAGAACTCAGTAACATTGCCTCCAATGGCATTTTAAAGCCGATCGATAAGGCAATACGCCTGGCAAGTTCCAAAAGGACGATACGTTCTTCATCATTGCTCGGGCGCACCACAACACGCCAGCCATCTTGCCAGAAAACGCCTATTTTTGATCGGCTCTGAACCAGGCCGACAGGCGAAGGTGACCAGTTGCTCTGCCACTGCAGCAGATCGATATTACTATATTCCGACACCAGTTTTTGTACGGTTTCCCCTGTTGGATAGGCTTGTTCAGATGGTTGTACCAATGTACGTATACGAGGAGAACTGTCATTACTATTACCAGCCACATAGAGAAAACACAGCGGAATAATAATCAGCCATAAAGCCAGATAGGGACGGGTCAGCAATTCCTGGAGTTCTTTAATAAAAATTTTTGCTACACCGTTCATTGTATCTGACCTGATTGCAACGTAATATGCTGATTACACCTCAAAATGCTATCGCTGCTATGATCTGTTGTCACTAACAGATCAATTTCACCGGCCAGTTTATCAATAACATCCAGCACCTGTGCACTGTGTTTATTATCAATACCACTGAGGGGTTCGTCTAAAAAAAGGGCCTGTGGCTCCAGGCTCAGGGCAATAGCAATACTGGCTAATTTTTGGTAACCACCGGACAGATTACGCACCGGAATATCAAGAAATGCCTCAAGCTCAAACAGTTTCACAAAACGATTGTCTGTCACACTTGAATGCCAGGCGCATTCATATAATTTCGTCATAGAAAGAAGGTTTTCAGCTACCGTGAGATCAGGATTAATCCCCCCCGATTGAGGTATGTATACAATACGCAGACGGGACATATAGTCTGAACGAGTCACTGTGCCATGAGTCTGGCGTGTAATTCCAGCCAGCAAACGTAGTAACGTAGACTTACCACTGGCGTTCGCTCCAATCACAGCCACCCGACCACCCTTGTGAAGCTCCAGCTGTGCAAAGTTCAGGGCCTGAACCCGGCCATAAAATTTCTCAATATTTCGTAACATCAACAATGGTGCTTCACTGTCGATGGAATTCAATAACGGTGTTGATGCCATCATCATCTTTCCTCGCTTCCAGTGTTAATAAAATGGCATTATATTGACTCAAATCTCTCAGCCATAATCGGGACAACTCCTTGATATCCTTATCTGGATGAACCGCGCCCTGATCAACCAGACAGTCGGGACGAAAAAAAAGGGCAAGCTTCGGTTGCAAATCACCACTTGCCTCTCTTAGGTTTGTATAGAGTTTTGCCTCGGATTGCTGCAGAGCGCCAGAGAGAATAGTACGCAGTAATTCAGCATCCGTACCGATCAGTAATTGTCTGCTATCATCCAGAAAAGTGGCACACAAACGATTAGAATTGTTTTTAAGCTTTTCTTTCTCTGTCTCATCAAAGTCCCCTTCAAAGCGGTGCACAAAGTCATTTTCTGTGACCGGAGGAAGTAGATAGTGAAATAGTATTCCAGCACTATCCTGCTGATACTGAATACCCGCAAACAATTTCTGAGGCAGTCCCTGTTCAGGATCAGCAATCACTCCATAGTTCAGTTTATACAACAACCATGTGGAGTCAGGTTCCTCTGAAATCTCTACCTCGGGCCTTTGCAGCAGTGCTTTGATAGTAACCGGGGGAGGCTTTGAATCGGGTGCCAGGTTCAATAG
Source organism: gamma proteobacterium symbiont of Bathyaustriella thionipta (assembly GCA_025656775.1). Lineage (GTDB taxonomy): Bacteria > Pseudomonadota > Gammaproteobacteria > GRL18 > GRL18 > GRL18. The sequence continues at coordinate 872 of JAHXHI010000038.1, read as the reverse complement.
TGCTGATTCCAGTATTTCTCTGTCTCGAGCCAAACGGAGTTTCTCCTGCACTCGCCGAATCACCTTAAGTGCAGCAGTTCGATCCGCTTCTATTGCTCCTTGTGCATTATCGGTATCACTAAAATGCACCTCCAGCATTAATTCTGGAAATCCCTCCCGAAGACCCACCAGATGTAAACCAATACCATCAATACCGGCCATCTGTTCAAGCTCTCCAAGTACAACAGCAAAGTTACCAATATGTTCTCTGGCACCCTCATAGAACCCTTCGACATACTGGTTAAGATATTCTACAAAATAGGACACACGGGACTCATTCAATAATAACGACGCCTGACTGGCCTCAGTAACGGTCACGCCCTCGGCTATTTGTCCTGAGGATGCAATGAGCCTTGCCACAACACCCGTCTGCGGACGAGGTATATCAGCATTGATATCAAATTTAAAATGAGTGGCATCACCCTGAGCACGAAAAGTCAACGCTTGCGCCCCCCAAACCCCAGGCATCCGGACACCACCATAAAATAAAAATTCAATGGCTTTATCAGCACCTTCCTCTACTGAAAAAGCCTGAATAAATCGATTGGAATTGCGGTGGACATTGAGTGTAGCCGCAGGTTTATCAAGCATGGGAAATAACACGTCTGGATGCGCTGCAAATAAGGCGACATCCGGTTCAGGAAACACCATTGTACTTTGACTCTCAGAGAGACTGATAGCGGGTATCAATTTATCTGCAATGTTGGTGAGCTGGGGACAGGGCAAGATCATTATAAATGAGAAAAAGTAACTATTCAGCATAAATTTAAAAAAAATTGAAAAAAAAAGCTTGACAGAAAAGTTATGTAATTTATTAAAACCGACATGTCTAT
>JAHXHI010000239.1 GCA_025656775.1 gamma proteobacterium symbiont of Bathyaustriella thionipta | reverse complement strand
ATCTTAGAAATTGAAAGCTATTTATGAATCCTGTATTGTGGATTTATTGAAAAAGTATTAAAAATAGGGGTTATTCTACAGCCTCGTTAATCAAAAAATATCTGGAGGCCAGTGGGTTTTGCTAGGCAATTATCCATTAAACAGCCAGAGTACGATCAGCTTAAGCACTGATGCAGATGGTTATGTGATTGCCGATGCGATCCGTATTAAGGATGATAACGTGGTTGGCAATGTGCAGAATAAGGTTTATTATTATCATAATGATCATCTTGGGACACCACAGCTATTAACGGATAAAGACCAGAATGTTGTCTGGCAGGCGAACTATAAACCGTTTGGTGAAGCCATTATCACCACGGAAACGATTGAAAATAACCTGAGGTTTGCGGGGCAGTATTTTGATGCGGAAAGTGGCTTGCATTACAACTACCACCGGTATTATGATCCAAGTCTGGGGAGATATATCACATCTGACCCGATTGGGCTTGAAGGTGGACTCAATACCTATGCTTACGTTGGTAGTAATCCACTTAATTCAATTGATCCCCTAGGACTTAAAACATATTCAGCCGGACTTGGCGGTTCAATTCAACAAACAGCTGCTGGTGGTTCTGCTTCAGCAACTGCTGGTATTGATTCTGATGGAAAAGTCTGTTTCCAGTTTACAACATGTGGAAGGATTGGGCCTGGAGAATCTCTTGGTGGAGGTATAGATCTTTCTATTGGTGAAGGAACTTTTTGTGAGGGTAATTCAACATCAGGAGGTATATTTGCAGAGGGTGGTACTGGTTACTTTGGTTCAGGTTCTGTTGATTATGGAACAGAAGGTTCATCTTCAACTACTGGAGTGAAGCTCGGTGGCGGATATGGCGGTGCTGCAGGCACACAAGCTTGTGTAACTCGAACGTGGTGTCCATTTGATTAAATTTATATGCAGAAATTATTTTAAGAATTAAATTTGATGATACTTTCAAAAAAAATAATCATTGTTAGTTTTATTATTGCAGTTTCTGGTTTCATCCATGCAGCATTATCTAACGATAGAACACTTGGGATCGCAATATTCTTGACAGGTTTTTTCTTGGCTTGTGGAACAGCAGTTATTACAGTACTTGCTACATCCTCTCATACTTTTGGTGGAAAAATGGGAGTAGGTGTAAAAATAATGGTTGCAGGGTTTGGTCTAATTGCACTTGGTGAACTAATTCAAATTGTGTTTAAAATAAATGATTTTGGGGATATCTCATACAATGCTGGTATGGTTGTGATGATTGTCGGAATTGTTGTGGCTGCATTTAAAAGAGTTGAATAAATTTACATTACAACTACCATCGGTATTATGACCCGAGCCTTGGCAGATATATTACATCTGACCCAATTGGGCTTAGTGGTGGATTAAATACTTATGCTTACGTTGAAAATGCTCCTCTAAATTGGGTTGATCCTTATGGATTAACTCCTGCTCTTGCAGGCGGTACTGCAGTCAGAGTCATTGGTGGTAAAGCTGCTTCCAGGGTTGTAGGCAAAGAAATTTCCAGAGCAATTGGTGGAAAAACTGGTCAATGGATAGCTTGTGACCTGGTTTTTTATTGCGATGAAGAAGTAGAAGAGGAAGAACAATCCGAGCCTGAAAGTTGTCTGAGTAGTGAAGGTGAAGAAGATAAATGGGAAAAAATACCCGGTTCCGATCAAGCTTATAGGCCAAAAGGTAGTAGAAGTGAAAAAGTTCCTGTATTTGAGAAGGATCGAGGTGGAGATAGAAGTCACGGTGGTAGTGCTTGGAAAAAATGGGACAAGTATAAGAACTGGAAAAAAGATAAAAAACATAATGGAACCTATACTTCTGATGGAAGAAGGTTGAGAGATTGAGATTTGAATGATTATGATTGAACTTGAAAACATTTCTACCACTTTTGATATAAATGATTTGTTTAATATAACATTGAGTTTTTTTCCTATAAATTTTGAATTAAATGGAAAACACATCAATATCAACGGCCAATTAAGAAAGCCATATGATATATATAGTGAAATTGAGGACAGCATTTATGATGCTAGAACCAATTCCGAAGAAATTGAAAGAAAAGATTTTTTTGAAATCATTGAAATTATGTCTTGGGCTATATATCGAGTTTGGAATAAAGCTATATCTGATGCTGTTGAAGAAACAACCCAAATAGTTTCTGTTGAGAAGATTAACAGCCAAATAGCTTTAGATTTATTTTGGGAAAATCTTAACTGTGATGAAGGTAAATCACTCATTGCTCGTTTAAATACAAAAAAATAAAAGTGCTTGAGTTACTTATAATAGAAATCATTAAAGCTAATTAATATAGGTAGGATGTAAATAATATTAATACGACGACAAGCTAAAATAGTGTTCTAGTACAACACATTTATCAGGAAATTGTAAAAAAGGCCCTGGTTGTATAATCTCTATTTATTCCATCAGTCACTGGTTGAGATTTCAAGCTAGTAGAGGCCACGTTCCTATTTTTTCAGTAACGCCACATTGACTATCATAACTGCTTGATTTTCATCCGTTACGCTATTTAGCGCAACGAGATATTATTTGGCCGGGGCTGAAAATTTAAGCCTGGTAGTAGAGCGGGCTCCGATTTGGACACCGTTAAGGAGAATCACCTTACGGCTTTTAATGACCTGTTTTAATTGGTCGGTTTTGGTCGATATTTCAATCAATGGGGTCAGAGTAATTTGATTCTGCATTCTATAACAATTACTTAATTTTATTATGCAATAAAACCAAAAAAACCTTTAATGCCTTGAATCTCCAGCACCTTGATCGTTCTCGCTACGATTCAACTGATTTTTCCAGATTAAAATATTTCAGGCATTTTTTCGCAGAATGATAAGAATATCACTATTATTCTTATGAGAATTCTGTAAAATCAGGGCCACTTACATTGATACCATTGGAATAATAAACATGACCGAAGCCAACACAGGCAAAACCATCAAGAAAAAAGTGGTTAAAAAAGCTGCCACTAAGAAACCTGCCGTAAAAAAATCTGCTGTTACCCAAACCTCATCTAATGAAAAGCTTATTACTGCTGCCTTAGAAAAAATTCAGAAAGACTCACAACAGCAGTCCTTAAAAAATGCCGCATTATTTGAGCAGGTTTCTGATTCACTCAATCAGCTTAAAGAACTCAGTGATGATCGTTTTAACAGCCAGCAAGAAGATCTTGCCCAGGCCGTTGATGGCATGAAATCAACAGTCGAGACCATGCTTAAAAAGTCTCAGGAGACACAGCGCGTACACAATGACGGCATTACCGGGTTTACAGAAGGTTTACACGAATCGATTACTCGTCTACATGAAGAGACACGTGATCAGGATGTCGTCAGAACTCAGGTCGTGAGCGCTTTAGCAGAGTCACTTGCACAGGCTCGAGAAGACATTCATCAAGAATATGCTGATTTAGAACGCGTTCATGATAAAAAAGCCGACATGATGCGTGAAGCTAATGAGCGCGGTAATACACGCACACGCTGGATTGCCGTGCCTGCCATGATGTTAGGTGTTATTGCACTGATTTATATGTTTTATACTGTCTACGTCATGAATCACGCAATGGTCAGTATGTCTACTGATATGCACGAGATAAAAGGGACGATGGTGATAATGGCAGGCAGTGTCGGAGAAATGAATTATAGCGTTAATAATATGGCGGGACAGGTCGGCAGCATGAATGGCAAGGTCGGTAATATGAATGGTCACATTAAAAATCTGTCTAGCAATGTGTCCAGTATGAGTCGGGATACTAAACAGATGACACTCAATACCCATTATATGAGCCGTGATATGGGCACGATGAACCACAATATCTCACCACTTATGAGCAGCATGAATAAAGTAATACCCTGGTAGAACGATCGTCACTATTGTAACTATCGGGCAAAAACAATTATAATTAGTCATAGTTTAACGATTGGAGTCAGCATGACAAGACTAAGAGAAATGGTAATCGACAGTACCACAGCCCATAACGACAAGCAAAAGACACAGGATAAAGCCATGGTCTTTATTACTTTTGCAGTTTATCTGCTGACAGCCGGCACTTTAATGGAATATGTCAGCGTAGCAACGTTATTAAAGATACTTGGTTTTATGTTATGCGGTCAGGCTTTTTATTTTTTATGGAAAAGTAATCACCTCGCACATCATTAAAATGACCTGAAAGCATGCACCCTTTATAAGTGCTTATAAATGGTGATAAATGCTAAATCGATAATGATGGGGATTGTCATTATCGGGTTCGTGCTCTTCACTAAAACGTTCCTGCCAATATTCAAAGTTAATTTCAGGAAACCAGGCATCACCTTCAAACTGACCTTTTACTAAGGTTAAATACAGGCAGTCCGCCCTTTCAAGCACCTGCGTATAAAGCATTGCACCACCAATAAACATCAGTTCTTCATGGCCTTGTTTGAGCGCATAGTTAATGGCTTCATCCACTGAAGCACAAATAATCGCATCAGTGATAAATTCATTTTTCTTATTTTTTGCCTGATAGGATTGATTACGTGTGACAATAATATTGTCTCGACCAGGCAATGGTTTAAATGGCAGTGACTCCCAGGTTTTTCGTCCCATAACAATGGGTTTATTCAGGGTATTTTTTTTAAACCATGCCAGATCGGCCGGGAGCTTCCAGGGTAATTTATTATCAATACCAATGACTCTATTTTCCGCCATCGCGGCAATCAATGAAATTTTCAAAAAAGGCTCCTTTAAAGCTGAATGATTACAACTGACCGCTGCTTTTTATATCAAGATAACGGTTCACTAATCTAACGAGGCTGTAGAATAACCCCTATTTTTAATACTTTTTCAATAAATCCACAATACAGGATTCATAAATAGCTTTCAATTTCTAAGA
>JAHXHI010000176.1 GCA_025656775.1 gamma proteobacterium symbiont of Bathyaustriella thionipta | reverse complement strand
TCTTAGAAATTGAAAGCTATTTATGAATCCTGTATTGTGGATTTATTGAAAAAGTATTAAAAATAGGGGTTATTCTACAGCCTCGTTATGTGAGTTCAAAGATACTAAGAAGGACTCCGCTAAAAAGGAAGTCCAACAATATAGCTTATAAGCTATCAATCTAGCTAAAAGCCAGTGAAAAGGTAGTGGCTGGTTTATTGCCTTTAGCTACCATTTCTTGTTTGATAATTTCACGGAAGTAATTTTTTTGAGGATCACCTTCGTTTAACTTGTTAAATGTAACAACCATTGTGTGTAATGCTTGCTTGCTCATAATGTTCATCTCCAAAATTATAAAAAAATGGGGATGAACCACCCAGAAAGGGAAGTAAATCCCCACTGGGTTAAGTATAAAAATAAAATAAATGGTTAGATATTCACTCACAGAGAATGAATGTCCGGCTAAGTAATTCCTTTGGAACCCCCTTTTTAGGAGAACCAAAGTCAACCATTCACAATAACCTTTAAAGCACGACTTTTATACTGTAGTCGCCACAGGTAGAAACTGGTTAAATCGTTGGACCCTGGACTGCCACCCAGATAAATAAAAATAATGTTCGCCAAAACAGATTAATAGCAGGGCAGGGTATTGGTTTAATTCATTTTTAAAATAGCTCATCAGTCTGAATGACACGCACAGATAAACGGTTTCAAAAATAAATTGTAATTTTGGGGTATTAAATGGGTGATAAGTACCATCAAATAGGAGTAGTGACGGTATTTTACTGATTTATATAAGGAGTAAGCCTGCAAAGAAGTGTGGAATTTATGTAGGCTCTCGCACACTTAGAGTAAACATATCAAATTATTGATTGATTATCAAGCATTTCATCTAATAAGAACCTTATAGGCCGCTATATCTTTATGTAGCAACTTTTAAAGCTCAAGTGTACCTCGAAACGAGCGATCTATCTTCCCCCTGTGTCAGGATAGTTGTCGCCTCTAAATTTTAATAATTAGAGGTGGATTAGGTAATTTTTGTAAGACCTAGTGGGAAACACATTTTCCTACTGGGTAAACGTGTGTTTCCCGTTATTTTCATACTTAAACGAGGAAACTCAAATGTCTAAAGTTATTATTTTTGCCAGTTTGTTATTTGCACTGCTTTCTTTTCAAAGTAAAGCACATGCACAGCAGGGTTTGGTTATAGATGGTATTAATACAGCAACTATTTTTTTCTACATTTGAGCTAGTAATTGATAACTACAAATAAACCTTCTTAATTTTATTGTCAATCACCTTAGTGTATTTGCTTTCAAATCCTTCTGTTCCACCATTGCAGTAATTAACAAAGACCATTGTTTTGTTTGCCCCCGCTTTTTCCAGATCAATATGTAGCCATCCTAAATAATTCCCACTATTAAGATGCACTTGTTGACTTAAGTTATAGCTAATACCTGATTGAACCGTATGTCGATAACCCTGATCCATGCGACAAACAAGATCATCTGTGCAATTAGGATCAAGTCCTGCCTCTCTCAATGCTTCCTTTCTTGTTTTAAAGTCAAATTCACGTTTGAGTCGTATATAAACAACATCTACATCCATATTGATGGTTTTGTCATAAGATATCTTATTGTGACAAAATTTACTTGCTATATTACTGCTGGTTTTAACAGTTTTTTGTGTGTTTTTCATATATTCAGGGGTGTCATCTCTCTGAGCAGTTTGTGTCTTTTTGGGGGATTGATTGTCATCTCCAGCCAGTTCGCCCCCGAGGTATCCTCCACCGATAGCTCCAATGACTGTTGCCAATGTCTTGCCATTACCTCCACCAACCTGATTCCCAAGGACTGCTCCAGTTATACCTCCGATAACCATACCTGTGGTTTTGCTAATACCTGATAGGGGATTACTTGAATCTGTATTGTTACTATCGTCAACTGATTCGCTTGATGGGTTTGTTTTACAGCCAGTTGCTATGATTGTACTGGCTATTATCACTGCTATTGCTAGTTTCTTCATTTATCCATAATCCTTGTTGTCTATTAGGCGTGTATGTATTGCCTTTCCTGTGTCCAGTTTGTTCTATTTCTAATGATATGGGCTAAAAATAAAACAATCAATATATATATGTATATCCAAAAAATACGTTTAACTTATTTTCTTATCGCCCACTTCTAAAAAATCAAGCACACTACTGTGTGTCATGTCATTAAATTGACTACAAGCGGAGGCAATTAATTCAGAATAACTAATTTTCCTATTCGTGTATATCTCCAGATTTCTTTGTAATTTTGATAATTCGTTAAAAGCATTGGGTGATAGGGTAATGTTTTTTAGTTCATTCCCTGGCACTGAATCTTTATTTCGTTTTCTTTCCGCACGTATTGAGACTCTGAGTCGCCGCCACTCATTGTCATCTAAGTGTAAGCTACAGAAATCTTGTAATTCCCCGGCTGTGGTGAGTTTGTTAAAGTCTATGCGAATAGCGTAATTTTTTAAATTGCGTTCAATATATTTAATTGCGGAATAAAAATCTTCACTGCTTTTAATTTGATATTTTTCTCTACCCATGATATATATGATACACTGTAACAGATTATGTGTAAACTCTTAGAGCTCATGATTATTTGGACGTTTGAGTTGATCTTGTTATGTGTGACACAACTGCTGTCTAAATCTCAATATTTATCAATATCGTGAAATAAAAAAATTAATTCAGGAGTTAGAAGATGCTTAATTCAATCTTGATGTTCATTATCGGGCTGATATTTGTTTCCTTTCTGGATTATCTGGCTTGGGATTCTTACAAGGATTTCAAAAAGCACGAACCAAAATCTTAATAATGTAAAAATGTGGTACCGGAAATGGGAAAAATATGATGTTGAACTACATCACTATTGCTAAAGAGTGGCGTATGAGTAAAACAGAAAAGCACTCCACAAAAGGGGTTGTTTTGATTTGGGACGGTCAAGTCTATGGCTGGAAAAATTGTTTACGTGATGCAAAACATGAACGCCCAGGGGCAATTGCTGTAGATATCGAGGAGCACGTCTTTATCGCACAAGGTGGAAACGATTATGATGGGGCTAAGTGTTGGGTTGCCCAGTAGGAAAAGAAAAGGGTGGTAAAAGACACTGGCAAAGTAGTTGTTAAGCTTAGAGCCAATAATAACAAAATCTTTAGTGGTTGGTTAAATTAGAAATTGTTCTGATCTGGCTCGATGGATAAGCCATGATTAGCAGTCTTTTGACTTTACTTTTTCTTTTCATGATAATAATTAATAAGTTACATAGCAATCTGTTTACCAAAATTACAAAGAAGGTTGATATTTATATTTTTATTTGCAATAATATGTGCATGACCAGCACATACATATTTATATAAGGCAAAGTTATGGCAACAGCAACAGAGCGTGTACCTGTATTAATGACACCAGATGAAAAAAGACGAGTGGTATCCAAAGCCAAAAAAGCAGGGGTGGCTATTGGTGAATATATTCGTAGGGCAGTTGATGGTTATCGTCCTACAGAGGATGAGAAAGCTTTGGAAGCTATGATTAAACAAATGAATCAAGCGACAAAAAATGCTGAAAAATCAATTGATGACACCTTAATTTTTGTTGAAGCTTCTAATAAACGCATTAATGAAATGGAAGCTAAAGCAAAAAGGGACGCTGGATAATGGGAATTATGGATAAAATGTGGGATGGAATAACCCAGGTTATAAAAATGGATTCCAAAGTTGAAGGTTTATCAGCAACAGTTAAAGATCAACAAGCAAGAATAGAGGATTTAACAGGTCGTATTATTCGGTTAGAAACAGCCTTAGAAATTGCAATGACAGCTCAAGGATTAAAGAAGCCTATTGAGAAAAAATAACTGCCAGTTATGGCATTGGAAAAGAATGAAATGGAAAGCAAATTCATTGATATTAGTTTGGTCTGCATGAGAACACATAAGCATCCACCAGGGATGGAAAACTGGCGATATTTCCGTATTGAATATGGAGGTTCCAGACATGAAACAATTGCCGAGGAAGGTCTTTGGCTACCACCCAACCTTGATGAAGAAGATATTGAAAATCTTCTTATAAATTCTCAAAAATAGATCATTGGAATAGAACCAACCCTGCAGACCTGGGCTCATTGAGTAAAATAAAAGCATCGTGATGCAGACCTGACACTTGATGTCGGTATAAGGGCATCTGGGTTGGCATGGTGTATATTATGCATTCATTCACCACGCTCATTCTGTAGGTGAATTGCCATAATGCTTGTCAGATTTTAACTTGATTCATTGTAAGACGAAAAAATCAGCCCAGGTATGGGCATTGGGAACTAACTTTAAATGAAATGCTTCAGATAATGTCGCAACAATCAATCAAATACAGTGTTGATGGAAATTCTTAACAATAAATAATCACATAACATTGGAATCAATAGAGTAAACCTATTAGATAGCTATCCAACCGCCATAAAACAACCTACCAAATACATTGTTTTCTTATTTTTGATAGGATACAATCAAAACATCTAAACCCTATTGATATTGTCGAGACCTATAAATGACCCATAACGAGATCGAACTAAAAAAACCGCCTCACTCAAGAGAAGCGGAGCAAAGTGTTCTGGGTGGATTGTTAATCAACAATTCAGTCTGGGAATATGTTGCAGAGATCATTACTCCAGATGACTTCTATTTCAAAGATAATCGTTTTATTTTTAAAGCGATTCAGCAAAAACTTGATGCTAACGATGCCTGTGATGTAGTAATACTCTCAGAGTATTTTGAGAAAAGTAACAATTCTGGTGATGTTGGAGGTTTGGCTTATTTAGGCTCATTAGTTGAGTGTAATCACGCTATTTGATGGGCTTTTGTTCAACTTATTTAATGGGTAATTTCAGCTTATTTTATTGCATTTATTCAGCGGGTTT
>JAHXHI010000386.1 GCA_025656775.1 gamma proteobacterium symbiont of Bathyaustriella thionipta | reverse complement strand
CTTTTCAATATCTAGCCGATAATTTTTCACGAAAACACTTCTTTTTGATATTAAGTTGTTGTTTTATATATCACAAGAAGATCTGCACCCAATTAACAATGAATCCCATAACATGTAAATAACCGCTAAAACACCAAGCAAAACCAACACTCTTTCTCTGGTAGAAAGTTTATCAATTAAAGCTTGTAAGAGGTTTAGCTGTTTACTCATAATTAATAAAAATATTAATCCGGTTATTGCTCATATGATGCTTCTAAGTGAACGATTTCTGTCTGTAAAATAAAATTCAGTAGCGCATCATTTTCACTTTGTTGAGCGTTAAATAATTTAAAATTTATACCGTTAAATACGGGTTCTTCTTTAAGCGATGAAACAAAATCGGGGATATATTTAGCATCGGATGCCTGCCCTTTCAGTACTATCTGCTGCCCCCCTGAATAAACATCAATATGTGAAAACCAGATAGGTTCGATATTTTTTCTGGCCAACGCTGAAAAATAACCTGACAGTCCCTTATTATTACCTACCACCATAGTAGACAATTCATTCAATGCATTTTGTTTGTTAATAAACACTTGCTTCAAGCGCTTTAATTGCAGCTTTTCTTTTTTTAAGTCTGTCACAGAGCTTATGGTCGTTTCAAGTTTTTCAACAGTAATGGAGGTTTGTTCAAGTTGTTTTTTTAAAGTCGATATTTCATTTTGCAGGTTTTTTTCTGTATCGATAACATCCCATAAAACAACAGCATAAATACAACAGTCAAAATAATAATAGTAAGCATCATCATACTTGAAAAATGTTCATCTCTTGATGTTGCAACGGGTTGATATAAATTAATTTCCTGCTGCATAATCTATGATGCAGCCTGTTTTGTTTCACAGCGTAATGCTAAGCCAATGGCATCAAAACAATATGCCTGTAATTCACGACTTAATGGTTTAGCAACATCGAGATATTGATTAAAGTCCATTACTTCCACATTTATACCTAACATTGTATTGATGTATTCAATGACACCAGGCACCTCTTTAACCAATGGTGCAAATACTATTTTGGTTACAGGTCGCTGATTAAAATGGCTCACATAATAATCTAATGAACGTTGAATTTCTAAAACCACTTCATCAACAATCAGTTTACCTTGCTCATTGAGCGTCATGTATTGCGGCTCAATTTTGTCCAGTTCAGCGGAATTTTCAGCATCATGTTCAACGATATCACTTTCTTCGCACTCATCAAGAGACAACTCAATCTCATCATCGACCGCTATCCCCTGATCTAAAATACTCATTAATCGTTTGACACCGAAATCAATTTTCCGAGTTAAAAATAATGTACCATTTCGGGTAATGGTTAATAAGCCCTTATCCTCATTAAATCGCAACATGACTACACCGTCTTTATCTTCAGGCATGATTGCAGCGATGTTTCTTTGTGTCAACTCATAAATATCAATCGATTGAAGAGCCACATTTATTTGTTTTAACTGCTGCGCTCGTTGATCGACATGGTGCTTCTGTGAGGCAACAACATACATTAATTGACTTCGGCTTGATTGTTGTCCCGGAATTTCAAAAACATCCACAATCGCGTCGTCAATATGATAAGACAATTGATCTTTAATGCGCCAGCGAACCGCCTGTTTTAATTCAGAGGATTCAACATTAGGCGCATCAATCAGGAGCAGTTCATAAGCGCTGCTTTCAATGGATGAATTACAAAAAAAATGACTAATGGGGAATTTTTTAGCGACTTTTGACAAAGCCTGGTTCTGAGCCTCTATATTGCCTTCAGCATCAGAAACTGTCGTTTCAAAAGCACATTGTTTTAATTTGGGTTTTGCAACATCTTTATCAGCACCTAAAATATGTGCCATAGCAATCCGACCTGATTGAAAATCAACCCCAATCAAGCCCCTTTTATTTTTCTTTTTATTAAAGAAAGGGAACCGCATCCTCAACCTTTTATTATTATAATGAAAGAAAACTCGTAACTTTATCAATATGATACAAACAAATCAGTGAGTATAGGCTAACACCGTAATCGTCTGTGATTATGATAAAGCGACATCAGGCCTAACTATGACAAATAATTCAGGAAAATGCCAATAAAAATCACCATTCCCAGCCAATGATTGTTTAAAAAGGCCTGAAAACAGTGTTTTTTATCACTATGACGAATTAAATACTGCTGATAAATAGAAAAAAGAATTGATACCAGTATACCAAGATAGAAAAATAAACCCGCCTGTACCTGCCATGCAATATAAAACATGCCGACAGTAAAGGCAATCTGCAGTAAGGCAATCATTAATTTATCATTATCAGCAAAAATAATGGCCGTTGATTTAACACCTATTTTTAAATCTTCTTCCCTGTCTGCCATTGCATACATCGTATCATAGCTTACAATCCAGAGAATCGTCACACCATACAAAGTCCAGGCAACCACTGGTATAGACCCAAGTTGTGCAGCAAACCCCATGGGAATAGCCCAGCTGAATGCCATACCTAATACAATTTGAGGATAATGGGTATAGCGCTTCATAAAAGGGTAAATTGCGGCTAATGCCAGTGCAATAATACTTAACAAAATGGTATACAGGTTTAAAAACAAAACCAGTATAAAGGCAATAATAATACACACAAAGAACAACCCCAGCGCTTCACGAGGAGTCACTTTACCTGAAGTAATCGGCCGATTTCTGGTCCGTTCAATGTGTTTATCAATGTTTCGATCCGCATAATCATTAATGACACATCCTGCCGATCGCATTACAAAAACACCCAGGGCAAATATCAACATAATTGAAAGAGGGGGTATTCCTTCTGCGGCAATCCATAGCGCCCAGAAGGTAGGCCATAAAAGTAACCAGGTGCCAATTGGCCTGTCCATTCTCATGAGCAGATAATATTGATGTAAACGTTCTTTAGTAAAAAACATAAAATTATTAATTTAAGAAGACTTAAAAATGAATATAAGTTAAAAAAGATCAGGCAAAAATACTTCGGCAACTAATAATGGCTTATGGCGAAGTCGAAAAATTGAACGTCTTGCCCAGACCTGTTCAATTTCTTTATTTAAATTGTTCGTCGCTATATCATGGAGTTGATGACCGTTTTTTAATGCCGCCACTTCCATCGCATCTCGTTGTAATGCCGGTTGTGCAAAAAGAAATTCACCCAAAGGTCGGTTGCCTAAATGACTTAATTGGCGCTGCGGCCCTGTAAGCGTTTTTATCGGTATCACCGTTCTGGCAAAAATAACCGGAGTAGTGCCGCAATACAGCAGGACTTCACGAATCAAAGCATAGCGACGGTGATTTAATTTTAACCGCTGCACTTCATCATTAGAGGGGATCTCCATGCCCTGTCGCAAGAGTTTGACAGAAAAATTACCCATCTGATTCGCCTGACAATGATTTTTAATTCTTAAAGTCAGCGAAGCACTATCCAGAAGCCATTCACGAGTGGTATCCGGTATATGCAAAATAGCGGCATAATCAACCGCAACCCAATGCGGAATCCGCTTAAACTGTCGCAAAAAGGCTGGCATACAATCAATAAAGTGGCTTAGTTACAAAAAGATCCCGTGATAGTAACACAAAGCCTTATTACTGGAAACTAATCGACTTAATCTCTAAAAGAGAATGATTGAATTTACCCGACTGGCTCCTGCCATGTACTCGTGTAAATGGTGGAAACATGACTTCCATTTTTATTTCTTTTGTATGCAGTTCAATGGCAACAATCAAGCTGCTTTTGTTTGCAGTAGGACGGATTTTAATCTGTTTAATCTCATGGTAAGGGATTTGATTTTTTTCATTGACGATAAAAGATTGAACACGGCTTTTTTGACGGCCTTTAGAACTCGTCAGCGTGTTCTTTTGAAGAATTATATTTTTATCGTTGACAAAATAAACCTGTACGCCAGCAGCTTTTGCCTCGGTTTTAATCTGCTTTTTATTTTCAACTACTCTTATTTGTGGTTTAGCACTTATTTGACGGGTTGATTTTTTTTCATCAGCCTCTTGATCAGATAAATCCAGTTCAATAACAGGCAAATCATTACTCACATTTTGGGCAGATTCTTCAGCTGTTAACGGTGTTTTATCAACTAAGGGCATTTTTTTTGCAGAATTCTGTTTACTTGCTGATGCCTTTTTATTTGCTGATGGCTCTTTATCTGCTGATGGCTCTTTACTCGCTAATCGCTTTCCCCCGGCTTTATCAGTACGCGCTTTAAGCAGTTTCTGTGAATTAAAAAATTCAATGCGTTTGATATCCTGTAATGACTTTTTAAAACGGCCAATTTTAGCTTCTCCACTAATCACAGGATAGGGTTTCTTTAGTATTTTTATTTCTTCGTAGCCGTCATCCATCACAAAGCGTACTTTAATTCCCTCTTTTCCATACTGAGACGTCAAGGAAATATAATTCACCTTTAATAAATCAACGGTAACCCCATCAGGTAAAATTAACTCCGGTGCCTGGGTACTTTCACCTTCATAAGCACTTCGCAAAGAAGCCGTTTCTAATTCCAGCCGGGTGGTCGTTAACAAGGACAATAACACATAAGCCTCATTATTTTTCCTGGCTTTTTCGGCAGTTTTTTTCGACGCTGATAATGCCTTAGCGGAGGTGGACTTCTTTTTTTTCTTTGGTGATGCAGCATTGTTTAACCAGTTAAGACGACTGCTTGCTTCCCCCTTAGAACAGGGCTCATCAGAAAATTTCACTTCTCCGGCATCATTTTCACATTTATAAACCTGTGCCTGTACTGAGTGTGGCATAAACAACATAAAAATAATAAGGGCCAGAGACTTAAGCATCATTAATGGTAACTATTCAGCATAAATTTAAAAAAAATTGAAAAAAAAAGCTTGACAGAAAAGTTATGTAATTTATTAAAACCGACATGTCTAT
>JAHXHI010000269.1 GCA_025656775.1 gamma proteobacterium symbiont of Bathyaustriella thionipta | reverse complement strand
GATTTTCTCTTTCTACTCATTTTTAGGTTCCCCATTAGGTTAGCTCTTATATCTTAACCTATTGTCCAGTTTTCGGGGTCCACTATATTGTTCATCGGAAGCTGATTTTAATTCTTCAAATGAAAGATGAATTTGTTTGATTGAATCCAGATAAGCCTTTTTATGCCCTTCATCTTTACTTAAAAGATAAAAACCAAGAAAACCATTGGCCTTATATAATATTTCCGATAGCTCAAGGGAGGCAATAACAAGCGGTTGATTTTTATTAACGACGGTAGAAACAGATCCCTTAACCTGATGCAGGCTATTTAATGATATTAAGGAATTAATCAATAAAATCAGTAATACAGAAGAAAATCCCAGCCAGATTTTGTGGCGAATGAGCAAAGATGATTTTGAAGTGTTTGGGGTGCTCACTTAATACTCCATTATAGAATAATTAAAATTTCTTATTTATGAATTTATCGGCATCTATAGTAAGACCTTTAATTCAAATAAATATTCTGAGTCCCCACCCCATCATATCTATTAAGAGTTATTGTAATAATATATGACTATTAAGCTAATTCAAGCGCTAACAATTTATTTTTCTATTTTCCCCTCTTTTGCCACCGCCATAGCTGTAGCACATTCTACAATGGTTTTGGCTGCCAGCTCATTAAACTCACTGCTTAAGGATTCATTTTCAAGTTCTTCCACAAAATCTGAAAATGCCTGAGCATTTTTGTCTTCATCCACTTTATGTTTTATTTTCAGATGAGCCAGTGAAGTGCCTAATAATTTAATGCATGTTGCCAGTTGCTCTTTGCTTGCCTGATTTAGCGTATCATCTAATAATAAGTTCAGGCGGCTGATGTCTTCAAGGGATAGTTGTTTCATTTGTAAATTACCATATTAAAAATAGTTGGCTTCGTGAGTCTTTTAACGGTTTAATAGCTGGGCTTTTAAGGTAGCCGGCAAATCAGATAACGTCAGCGTTTCTTTGTCGGCATCATAAATCACAGTATCACCTAGAGCCTCTTCATTGATTGTAATACTCACCTGCTGATTACGACCACTGATTTTATTAAAACGTCTAATAACCGTCTTATTAGGTGAGATTTCATCTGATAAGGAAAATTTTTCACTATTGACATAGTTCATAAAATCATCAACAGCATTATCTGCAACATAACCAGAAAAATCTTTTATTACGACGTTTTGTCCTTTATCTGCCTGCTCCAAACAAAAGTCAGCTGCCTTTTGTTTGAACTGAGACTTTGTCTCATTATCTTGAATTTTTGTATCGCAAAACTGACTGACTGCGCTGAACAGCTCACTGGTTTCCTGTTTGGAATCAATAGTTTCATCACTACCAATAAATTTTCGAAAATATTCAGATAGTTTATTACTTTCTTTACCGCGAATCATTGAAATATAACGTCCTGATTCCGGATCATCCCGCCATAATGATAAATCGATTCTTGCTGCCAGATGGAATTTATTAATATCAAGATAATTAATACTATTAATGCCAAGATTCGTATCAATTGAGACACCAGCAACATTGTTTAACATAGCAATCAGCATAAAGTCACTACCAAAAAGCGTGTAGTTTACAAACACCATATAACCGCCTGTGGCTTTACTGGCCTGGTCAATATAATGTTTTAATAAATTCATAGACTGATGAGTATAATCAATAAATGTGATTTCCTCCCTAAGGTGCTTACTGAGCAAAAAATGACTGCTTGCAAAAGGGTTATCTGCTTCACTCTCTGACTTATTATGAGATGAGGGGGTAACCTCTGTATCAATAAAGCTGCCGAAGATTTTACTGGGTTTACTATTATAAACTTTATTTAGTTCTTCAAGGAAATGTTCCAAAGAGGGAGATGGTGCGATGCTTTGCTGACTCAATGATAGATTTGATGGCCCCGAATCAGCTTGTTTTTCAATTAAGTGTACAACAATGTCCTGTATGATCATCTTGTAATTCTCTATGATTATGAGGCGTTTATCATACTTTATTTGTTACTATTGAGCTACTGGTTCACCTGATAAACAAAACAGCAAATAATTGCCTTCAAGCTGGAACAAGCTAAATGACGGGAAACGGCTTAAAATTCAGGAGGTAAAAGGCCAGCAGTACTGGAATATTGAGGGTATTGTGTAGCATAAGTACTGCTGTAAAGAGTGCCTTCAATATAAAGTTAAATTCTAAAAATAGATGTAGGTAATAACCTTGAAAACATGTAGGAATGTTACGACACGATAAAAACAAATAAAAGCCCTGTCGAGTGCAACTCATCGACAGCCATGGTATCACTGCCTGATATTTAATAAATGAATAAACATCCCTGCTTCAGGATTTATTTTTTACTGTTTAAACTTTTCCAGGGTTCCTGAGCAAAATCATTAGCCTTCATCGGATGGTGGAATAAATAACCTTGTCCAATGTCACATCCCATTTCTGTCAGTATGTCTGCTTGCTCCTGTTCTTCAATACCCTCTGCAATCGTCACCATTTCCAGTGCTTTTGCCATATCAATAGTCGCTTTGATTATTTCTTTATCACTTTCATCAACCAGCATATCTTTAACAAAGATATAATCTATTTTTAAATACGTGACATTTAGATTTTTAATATAGGCTAAAGAAGAGTAACCCGTACCAAAATCATCAATCGCAAAATTGACTCCCTTTTTTCCTAAATCTTGCATCACAAGCTGAATATTTTCAAAATTATCCACAAAAGAAGATTCTGTTAATTCAAGCTCAAGATAAGCAGGAGAAATCTGGTGTTTTGCTAATGCGCTTAAAATTTGCTGAGTAAAATCGGTGCTTTTAATATGCTGTGCTGAAATATTAAGAGCAATTTTCTCAAAGTGAAGCCCTTCTTCTAACCATATACGTGCTTGTCGACAAACTTCATTAAGACCCCATAAACCAATATCTGAAATAAGACCTCTTTTTTCAGCGACAGGAATAAATTCAACCGGAGGTATGATCCCTTTAACCGGGTGTTCCCAACGAATTAAGGCTTCCGCCCCCATCAGAGCATTATTCCTTAAGTTAATCTGAGGTTGATATACCATGTAAAATTGATTTTTTTCAATGGCTTGCTTTATATCGGCTGTTAATTCAATTTCATGCAGCAAAGACAAACTCATGGCTTCATCATGAAACTTGAATGTCGAGCGTCCGGAATGTTTGGCTTTATACAATGCCAGATCACTGTACTTCATAAAAATTTCTGGTGTCAGTGTATCGATTTTGCATGTCACAATACCAATACTCGCCGAAGTGTGTAATTGAATTTTGTCCAGTATAAACACCTGTTTAAATTCATCCAGTATCTTTTGGGCAAAACGGGCACTATCGGTTAATTCAGAGACATCATTTTGTAAAATAATAAATTCATCTCCGCCTAACCTGGCAACGACATCGGTATTCCTAGATATTTTTTTTAACCGATGGGCAACAGCCTGCAAGAGTTTATCTCCCACTGGATGACCTAAAGAATCATTCACCTCTTTAAAATTATCTAAATCAAGTAAGAGCACAGAAAAATTAATTTTATTACGAATATAACGACCTATTGATTCTTGCAAATGATCATTAAAAAGGTGTCGATTAGCTAATTCTGTCAGGCTATCATAAGCTGCAAGATGTTCTATGCGTCGAAAAGTCATTAGTAGAAAATAAACAGCAATTGAAATAATCACTGAAATAACCAGTCCGAAGAAAAATATAACCAAGGTTCGGATTGAGAAAGAAACATCCTGAAAGTTAAAACGAGTCGCTATCAACCATTCATTATTGGCAACATGAATAGGCAAAACAATACTATCCTTGCTTTCAAATATACTGGCATCACCATAAAAAACCTTCTCACTTATGCCAACATTATCTCTACCTTGCAGAGCAAAGTCGACAAACTTCATACTTTTGTTAAGCCCCGTCGATTCATACAATACTTCTGCATCCATAACAATACTGGCGATTCCCCAATAATCAGTCTGCTGTTCATCAAGAAAAACAGGAATTCGACTAATAAAAGCCTGACCACCCTGAACTAATTCAAGTGGACCAACTATCACTATTTCCTTACTATTGAGCGCACGCAATACACCTTCCCTTTGAGAGGGAGTATCAAGATAACTCAAACCAAGCGCTTTCTCATTTCCTTCAAGCGGGTACATATGGGAAATAACATTATCTTTTGCAAGACCTACATTACGAAACAAGTTGTTTCTTTGCATAATTTGTTGAGCCAATTTTGAAAATTCTTTGTCTGTAATATCCGGATTAGCTGCAATATAAACGACTAATCCCAAAGTCAGGTTAAGAGTGGTATTGATTTGATGTTCCAGGTTAGAACGAATAACGGCGGTTTGACTGAGAGTACTATTGTGATACTCATCAAGATAAAGCTGATGATTTTGAATTGACAAGAAAAATGTCATGGTCAAAAGAACGATAAAAACAGCAAATGATTTAAAAAAAATTCCTATTTTGGATTTTATATTTTTTTTCATGTAACGATATCTATTTAAATAACACTAAAAACACTTATCAGCTTTTCTGTCGTAGATTTGTTATTAACGGAACACTTTCCAGCATGAGACTAAAGATAAGCATTGCTATAATTTAATATTAGGAGTAGTGAATACAATGATAATATTATAGTTTACTATAAGGAATTTACGTGGATTTCAGATGAAAAATCGAAGAATTTCTGTAGCACCTGAAATAGGTACCATGCATCTTTTTGACCACACAATTCTCTAATAGAATGCATGGCAAAAGTCGGCACTCCGATATCTAATGTTCTAACGAGGCTGTAGAATAACCCCAGGGCAATCGCGCTTAATTTGATTGCACTAGAATTTTAAGCATGTATTGGTTGTCCCAACCAGCCTTTAATCGTTTTGTCTTAATCCCCA
>JAHXHI010000299.1 GCA_025656775.1 gamma proteobacterium symbiont of Bathyaustriella thionipta | reverse complement strand
GGGATTAAGACAAAACGATTAAAGGCTGGTTGGGACAACCAATACATGCTTAAAATTCTAGGGCAATCAAATTAAGCGCGATTGCCCTGCCCTTATTGGTGAGGCAGGTGTCGGTAAGACTGTTATCGTGGAACTGCTGGCCCAGTATATTGCTAATGCTGACGTCCCCGACACGTTGCTTAACAAACGCCTGTTATCTCTTGATATGGGAGAGATTGTTGCCGGTGCCAGCATGCGTGGAGAATTTGAGGAACGCCTCAAAGTCGTTCGTGATGCGGTTATTGAAGCCAAAGGACAGGTCATTCTGTTTATTGATGAGCTTTACACTGTCGTTGGAGCGGGTGCTAATGCCGGAGGTATTGATGCCCCCAGTATGCTCAAAACAGCTCTGGCTCAGGGAAGTCTGCAGGTGATTGGTGCCGACACTCTGGATGAATACCGTAAATATGTAGAAGTTGATAAAGCATTGGAGCTCCGATTCCATCCCATACTGGTCAGAGAGCCCAGCGTGGAAGAAACCATTCAAATTCTGGAAGGTATTGCGCCCCGATATGAAAAACACCATCACATTCACTATGATGCAAAGGCACTGGAAGCCGCAGCACGTCTTTCTGAACGCTATATTTCCGATCGTCATCTGCCGGACAAGGCCGTTGATCTAATGGACGAAGCAGGCTCGCGCAGACATATTCGCCTTGTTTCCATACCCTCTAATGTTAAAAAGCTGGAACAGGAGAATCATCAATTACTGCATAACAAAAGCGAGGCCTTCAATGGACAGAACTTTGAAGCGGCAGCAAGTCTACAGATGAAAATTCTGGGGGTTGACGATCAACTTAAAGCAGAACGAAAAAAGTGGGAATCAGAACGAGCCAAGCTTGACTCATCGGTTACCGATACCGATATTGCCGAAGTCGTATCCAACTGGACCGGAATTCCTGTCGCACGTATGGTTGAATCAGAAGCAGAGAAGTTGACGCTTATGGAAAACAATCTGCATAAGCGAATTATCGGCCAGGATGATGCTGTACGTTCGGTTGCCGATGCCATACGTCGTAACCGGGCAGGTATTGGTTCTCCACGCAGACCTATCGGCACCTTTCTCTTTCTCGGCCCTACCGGAGTGGGCAAAACAGAATTAGCTCGTGCATTAGCCGCCTACCTCCTGGATGATGAAACTCGTATCGTCAGCCTTGATATGTCAGAGTATATGGAACGACACGAGGTCTCCAAAATGATTGGTGCACCGCCCGGTTATATAGGCTATGGTGAGGGTGGACAGCTTACTGAAAAAGTACGTCATAATCCCTATACAGTCGTATTACTGGACGAGGTGGAGAAAGCCCATCCCGATGTGTTCAATATGTTATTACAGATACTGGAGAATGGTCAGCTGACGGATGCACAGGGACATGCCGTGTCATTCCGCAATACTATTCTGATAGGAACCTCTAATCTTGGCACCGAAGCACTTTCACCAGAGAACAGGAATATCGGTTTTATCCGTACAGAGACACCTGATTATCGTGAAGCAAAACACCTGGTCATGCATGAAGTAAAAAAATTCTTCAAGCCTGAATTTCTTAATCGCCTGGATGATATTATTGTTTTCCATTATCTTGAGGAGCAGCAGGTATTACAGATTGCTCATATGTATATCAAGGAGTTGACTGAAAACATGAATCAGAAAGAAATCGAACTGGATATTGATGAAAAAGTATTTGAAAAGCTAGCCCATGATGGTTTTGATCCAGTCTATGGTGCTCGCCCTTTAAGGCGTGAAGTTGAACGTCAGGTGGAGAATCCACTGGCGATGAAAATCATCAAGGGCGAATGTACAGAGGGAAGCCGAGTGCAGATCAGCGTAAAAGATAATAAAATCGCTTTTACCGTCATTTGATTGTTCTTATATCTACTACTACTTAACACTAACCTTATCTTAATGATATTAAAGTATTTTTTATATTATTAACACATAAATCAACGTAACTCCTGTCAGTTTTTTTCATTTTTTATCACTCTGATATGCAACCATTATAAAGTAAGTACTTTTGCATTTCCCTCGAAAAATATCATTAAAATCACAATTATTTTACTAAACACTATTGATAATGATAATGATTAGCATTTATAATCCTTTCCAAGTTAAATTTACTGGAGAGAAAACTTGAAATTTTATACATCATCAACCCTTCTAAGTATCGCTTTAGCAGCATCACTGCCTGCTTTAGCGGCACCTACCCCTTCTATGGAAGAAATGTGGAAATTAATTCAAGAACAGCAAAAAGTGCTTGAACAACAAAAACAGGAAATCAGCCGTCTGAAGAATACCGCTCAAACCAATGAAGAAAAAATCGAGGCAACCACCACCGCACTTGAAGAATCTGACAAAAGTTATGGCAAAGCAAAAGAATGGTTTAATAAAACCACAATTGGTGGTTATGGTGAGCTTCATTACAATAATCTGGATAATAAACTCGATGTAGGGAATGATAAAAAAGAAATTGACCTGCATCGCTTTGTTTTATTCTTTGGTCATGAGTTTAATGACGACCTAAGATTTTTTTCTGAGCTTGAAATTGAACATGATGTTGCCGGTGACGGTAAAAATGGTGAAGTTGAAGTTGAACAGGCCTATGTAGAATATGATTTTAATGATAATCATAGCGGTAAAGCAGGTGTTTTCCTGATGCCCTTTGGTATTATCAATGAAACTCATGAACCCCCTGCATTTTACGGAACAGAGCGTAATCCAGTAGAAAAAAATATTATTCCTGCCACCTGGTGGGAGGGTGGTCTCGGTATCAGCTCTCACTTTGAAAATGGTCTGAGTACCGATGTGGCATTAACTTCCGGTTTATATCTCACTGCAGGAAAAGATTTTAAAATTCGTAATGGTCGCCAAAAAGTATCTGAGGCTAAAGCGGATTCAGGTGCATTGTCCGGTCGAATTAAATACACAGGTATTACAGGACTTGAACTATCTTTGTCTGCCTATTATCAAGACGATTATAACCAGGGAAAGACCAGTAGCTCAGACAGTTTGACCGGTTTTGAATCACATGCAATTTATGCCTTAAATAATTTTACCGTAAAGGCACTTTATGCCAGCTGGGATCTGGATGGCAATGATGCAAAAATCATTGGAGCTGATACACAAAAAGGCTGGTACATCGAACCTTCCTATAAATTTAATGACAAATGGGGTATTTTTGCCCGCTACAATAAGTGGGATAACGCTGCCGGTAACTCAACTGATAGCGAATACACACAGACTGATTTTGGTGTCAATTACTGGTTGGATGAAGATGTGGTTTTAAAAGCAGATTACCAGAACCAGGATGCTCCAGATGGAAAAGATGAATTTGATGGTTTGAATCTTGGGGTTGGCTACCAATTCTAATTATCGCGTGCTTGTTTGACAAGCCGACAGGTCGACATGGATGTCAAGCCATTTTTATTTTATCCAAAACTATGTGACAGGTTTATACAGACAACTTATGCAATATTTATTATCCCTTATGATTTTGTGTATCAGTATCAGTTCTTATGCAAAAGGTGTTTATCAAAGCAACACCGATTTTTTAAACGAGATATTCAAAAATGACGTTCCAAGAACTGAAGTATTATGGTTATTGGGTGACATTAAAAAAGGAGCAGAAAAGATTTTAGGTGAAAAACCTGCTCAGTTAAGAATTCGCTATTGGCAAAAACAACAGCAAACAGCATGGATACTTGAAGAAGTAGGTAAAGAGAAACTTATCACTGTGGGACTGCTCATTAAAAACAATCAACTGCATCAGATAAAGGTACTGGCTTTTAGAGAATCCAGAGGCTGGGAAGTTAAAGAAGCTTTTTTTCTGGATCAATTTCATCAGGTAAAACTCACGCCAGAATTAAGCCTTAATCAATCAATTGATTGTATTTCAGGCGCGACGCTATCGGTCAGAGCATTAAAGAAACTTGCGCGTTTAGCTTTGTTTTATCATATGAAAATTATAGCTAAAAATAATGTCTGATCGGATCAATATTTTACGGTTCTGAGTCATGTCAAAAAGAAAACACAAGAAGACTCATCGAAAAAAAGGTCGCTTGCTGCCTTTTATCATATTCCATCGCTGGGGTGGATTATCCAGCCTTATATTACTGATACTGGTTTCAGTTACAGGCATTATGCTGAACCATACAGAAGAATTGAACCTTGATGAGCATTATATTAATAACCAATGGCTGCAAACATGGTATGGCATAAAAATGCCCGAACAGCAAAACTTCATTAAACTTGAGAATGTTCAGCTTGCTCAGGTAGGAAAACAAATTTATTTTAATCAGTCCCGCCTACCCGATGAAAACTCACCCTTGCTAGGCGCATACAAAACGGCCGACTTTATAGTCATTACTATGCAAGAAGCCCTATATTTAATAACACCTGATGGTGAGTTAATCGAAAAACTGGACAGAGAAAAGGATCTACCGACTCCCATTTCACGTGTTGGCTTCCCTGATTTGAAAAAAACTTCAGAGCAACTTATTCTTGAAGTCGATAATAAAAAATATACCAGTATGGATAATTTTTTAACCTGGACTGAAGTCCACACGAATGAAATTTTTCCTTTAACATTGGATAGAACTGATGATACTGACAGCAGCTTTTATCGAAATAGCTATATTGGCAATGAATTAACTCTGGAGCGAGTCATACTTGACCTGCATTCCGGTCGATTATTTGGGGCCTGGGGTATTTATTTGATGGATTTAGCGGCTGTCATACTTATCATGCTGGGGCTAAGTGGCACCTGGATATGGAGCCGACGCTTAAGAAAACGCACTCAGTCATATAAAAAGTAACTGGATAAAATCAAGGTAAACCACTACCGAACTTAATAACCTTATTTTTTCGTAACTATTCAGCATGATTTTTAATCTCAGATAAAATCAGGTAACTTTTTATCAAATAACAATTCCAATGCAAGACTTGAACTT
>JAHXHI010000033.1 GCA_025656775.1 gamma proteobacterium symbiont of Bathyaustriella thionipta | reverse complement strand
TTGCATTTTATCCGGCCGTTTATTTCAGTTTTTCTTCCTGTTTTTATAATAATATCAATTGCTTGGAATAAACGGATGGACACTAATTAGGACATAATTAAATATTTCAATCTGTCATAAAGCTGTCATATTTCTCCTATAAGATAAATTCGAAATTAAATTATAGGAAAAGAAAATGATATTTAGAAAATCTGCTCTATCATTAATAGCAACAGGTGCTATTGTGATCAGCTCAATCAATATGGCTCAAGCCAGAGATCAAATTCGCATTGTTGGTTCTTCAACGGTGTACCCGTTTTCAAGTTCTGTGGCAGAAGAATTTGGAGCAACCAGTAAAAATCCAACACCTGTTGTTGAATCAACTGGTTCCGGTGGTGGTATGAAGCTATTTTGTAAAGGTAACGCTCTCAATACACCTGACATCACCAATGCATCACGTCGCATGAAAGCCAAGGAATTTAAATTGTGCGAAAAAAATGGCGTCACAGATATTACTGAAGCAGTGATAGGGTTTGACGGCATTGCTATTGCACATAATAAAAACAATAAGCCCTTAGAATTAAGTAAAAAGCATCTTCTTCTTGCCGTTGCAGAAGAAGTCCCTTCTAAAGATGGTAAAAGTCTGGTTAAAAACCCATACAAAAAATGGAATGAAATTGACTCCACCCTACCTGAAAGAGAAATTATTATCTATGGTCCACCTACCAGCTCGGGTACTCGTGACGCCTTTGAAGACATGATAATGAAAGGTCAAACAAAGAAAATGGATGTCTATACTTCTTTATACAAGAAGGACAAAGTAAAGAACAAAGGTTATAAAAAATATCACAAAGTCAGACAAGATGGTATCTATGTGCCTTCTGGTGAAAATGATAACCTGATCGTTCAAAAACTAAGTAAAAACCCAGCGGCAATCGGTATATTTGGTTACAGTTTCTTAATTGAAAATGATGATAAAGTGGCAGCGGCTAAAATCAATGGCGTCCTGCCAACACCTGAAACCATTTCAAGCGGCCAATATCCAATCTCACGTTCTTTATTCTTCTACACAAAAAATTCACATAGAAAAGAGGTACCAGCAATGGACAAATATGTTGAATTGTTTATGAAAGAAGACATGATTGGACCTGAAGGTATTCTTGGTGAAATTGGTTTAATTGCTTTACCTGATGAGCGCAGAAATGCAATCCGTTCAAGTGTTGCTAAATACACCAAACTAACGCTGGAAGATTTAAGCAAAAAATAATTGCCCAAGTATCTGTAGTGAAGGCAAATTACTCGGTTAAGAGTAATTTGCCTTTTCTAATTATGCATTTTTATACATAAAAATAGACCTTATTTTTATTTCACGAGGTATCTCTTGAAAGCATTTGAATCAAAAAAAAGACACAATGAAATAAAAGAACAGCTCATAAAATTCACTCTAATCACTGCTGCAAGTGTTTCAATATTAACAACATTCGGCGTACTTTTTTCCATACTTTTTGAAGCGATAGAATTTTTTCAAATGAGAAGTTTCTGGTATTTTATAACCGGAACAGAATGGTCTCCCGGTGTGGCAGACAGCAAGTTCGGCGCTTTACCTATCTTCTCTGGTACGTTTATTATTACCCTTATTGCCATGGCTGTAGCATTGCCTATTGGTTTAGGCAGTGCTATCTTTATGAGTGAATACGCTTCACCTAAATTGCGCAGCAAACTCAAACCACTATTAGAAATTCTGGCAGGAATTCCAACCGTCGTATACGGCTTTTTTGCAGCAATAACAGTTGCCCCTTTTATCGTTAATTTTTTTACCCTGTTAGGTGTTCAAGCTTCATTTAATAGCGCGCTGGCAAGCGGCATTGTCATGGGGATTATGATTATTCCTGTCATTTCATCACTCAGTGATGATGTCATTTCAGCCGTACCTGACTCACAGCGAAAAGCATCACTTGCTCTGGGTATGACCATGAGTGAAACCATTAAAAATATTGTCCTGCCGTCCGCCCTGCCCGGTATTATCTCGGCCACTTTATTAGGCTTATCCAAAGCTCTGGGAGAAACGATGATTGTCGTCATGGCTGCCGGTTTACGCCCCAACTTGTCATGGAATATTTTAGAAGATATGACCACCGTCACCGTTCGAATTGTTGATGCCTTGGTGGGCGATCATGAATTTAATTCTCCTGATACGCTTTCAGCGTTTGCATTAGGCTTAATATTATTCATTGTTACTCTGGTACTCAATATCATTTCGGTAGCACTGATCAGAAAGTTTAAAGAAAAATATAAAATTAATACACTCTAGTTAACCATTAAGTGAAAAGACAAGTTGAAATAGAATATGAAAAATATCAACAATAAAACACTAAGCGATAACCCGTTTTATGATCCTTCATTGTCGAAACGTCATAGTAAAGCCAGGCGGTTTAAGATTTTTACGATTACCTGTATTGTCTTTGCCTTAAGTTTTTTAGTTTTTTTTCTGGGTGATATGATTGTTAAAGGGCTTCCTGCATTTCAACAATCCTATATGCAAATCGATGTTAGCTATAATGATAAAACTATTGCTTCAACGCGAAAGGCCATTGATAAAAAATACCGAAGAATCGTCAGTCGTGCCTGGCTAAGAAATATCCCTAATCAGGTAGAAGAATCGCCCGAGCTAATGAACACAACACAATCAACCTGGGTGTTAGTCAATCATCAGGTGGATCAATACATGAAAGGACATTATTTCAAAATAAAAAGTAAAGAATTAAAAATTATTGAAGACATGCATGCACAGGGCAAACTTCAGCTACAATTCAATCGTATTTTTTTTACTCAGGGGGATTCAAAAATTCCAGAAAACTCTGGTCTGAAATCTGCCATAATTGGCTCAATTCTAACCCTGTTAGTCACCATGGTTGTTGCGTTTCCAATGGGAGTAATGACTGCTGTTTACCTGGAAGAATTTGCAGATGATAATCGCTGGACCCAATTTATTGAGGTCAATATCAATAATTTAGCAGCAATTCCTTCTATTTTATTTGGCTTACTCGGCCTTGCAGTATTTATTAATCTTTTCGGCTTGCCCAGAAGCTCGCCCCTTGTCGGTGGTTTAACATTAGCATTGATGACTCTGCCAATCATTATCGTTAGTTCGCGCGCAGCCTTACGCAGTGTGCCAGACAGTATCCGTCAGGCAGGTTATGGCTTGGGACTGACCAAAGTCCAGGTGGTTCAGGATCATGTTTTACCTTTAGCATTCCCCGGAATTATGACCGGCTCTATTATTGGTTTAGCTCATGCCATGGGTGAAACAGCACCTCTGATTATTATTGGCATGATTGCATTTATCCCCGACAGTCCAGGCTCCATCTTTGAAGCGGCAACGGTTATGCCTGCACAAATATTCACCTGGGCAGGAATGCCCGAAAGAGCTTATATAGAACGTACAGCTGCCGGCATCATGGTACTACTCAGTGTATTAATATCACTCAATGCCCTGGCAATTATTCTTCGCAAAAAATTTGAAGTAAAATGGTAATAAAAAATGACGACTAACCCAAACGATATATCCAGTAACACAATCGACGATTCTTCTGCACAAAAGATACCTGAAACAAAAATAACTGTGCGTGATTTAAATTTGTATTATGGTGATAATCATGCACTCCATAATATTGATATGGATATCTATAAAAATAAAATCACAGCATTAATTGGGCCCTCAGGTTGCGGAAAATCAACATTTCTCCGTTGTCTTAACCGTATGAATGATTTAATTAATTCAGTTCGAGTTGATGGTGAAGTCTTTATTGATAATAAGAATATCTATGATAAAGATGTTGATGAAGTCTCTGTAAGAAAAAGAGTCGGCATGGTTTTTCAACAGCCCAACCCATTCCCTAAGTCAATTTATGACAATGTTTCTTATGCACCTCTAAAACATGGTTTTGTAAAAAAAGGAAACAGCTGCAATGAACTGGTTGAAAAATCATTAATCCAGGCAGGCTTATGGGAAGAAGTTAAAGACAAACTTTCACAACCCGGTACGTCATTGTCTGGCGGTCAACAACAGCGCCTCTGTATTGCCAGAACAATTGCAGTACAACCAGATATCATATTAATGGATGAACCCACATCTGCCTTAGATCCTATTTCTACTGAAAAAATTGAAGCACTGATGCTCGAATTAAAAGAAAAGTATGCCATTATTACGGTCACCCATAATATGCAGCAAGCAGGCAGGGTTGCTGATTATACTGCCTTTTTCCATATGGGAGATTTAATTGAATATGCGGATACAGAAACAATTTTCATTAATCCGGGTAAAAAGAAAACTGAAGATTATATTACAGGCAGGTATGGATAATGTTACCAACAGAAAAAGAAAAACTTAATTCTATTTTAAATGAAATCATAAAACTAGGTCTGACAACACTCACTATGAACCAGTTTATTCTTGAACCATTGGAAAATTGCGATACCTGTACGCTTAATGAAATAGAAAAACTACCCAAGAAAGAACGCTATGACAGCATTGATAAAATTGATAATTTAATCATTAATGTTTTCGCACTCTATACACCTGAAGCAAGAGATCTAAGAGAATTGGTTGCCTTTTTAAAAATCACCAATGAATTTGATCGAATTGCCAATAGCTGTAATTCATTTATTCGTGATTTTCCAAAAGCTTTGACTGATGAAGTTGATAAAAATTTTATTCTGGAATATGCCCTACCATTACAGAAATCATCTGTAAATGCATTAACACATGCTTTAAAACTATTAGAGCTTGATGATAAAAAAACAGTTGATGAACATTACAAACTGGTTGTTGTTGAAGAAAGTAAAAATGATGACTTATATAAAATTATTGAAAAAAGCTTATTAAAGAAAATTAATAATGATATGCATTTAAGCAAAGATTATCAGGACATTATGGCAGCACTTCGTCGTCTTGAGAAAATTGCTGATCGTGCTCTTAGTATTGCTAATTTAATGCATTATGCCAAAGTGGGTGGGGAAATTACAAAAATATAGTTAGTGTCCATCCGTTTATTCCAAGCAATTGATATTATTATAAAAACAGGAAGAAAAACTGAAATAAACGGCCGGATAAAATGCAAG
>JAHXHI010000018.1 GCA_025656775.1 gamma proteobacterium symbiont of Bathyaustriella thionipta | reverse complement strand
TGATTTTCTCTTTCTACTCATTTTTAGGTTCCCCATTAGGTTAGCTCTTATATCTTAACCTATTGTCCAGTTTTCGGGGTCCACTATACAAGACGTGAGATGAATTTTTGAATTGAACGTTGATGTGCAGGCGAAATTTCTTCAAGATGACCCGAAATTATGGTGTAACCCATGGTACTGGAAATACGCCTGATTTCCATTTCACAGGTGATGGTTTCATTAAGATGAAGAGTTAAAAAGGGGATATCTTCGCCGATGTTTAATTCAAAATTTTGATTGGGTTCCAGACGGATGGCCAGGCCGCTAAAAGAAATGTTATTGAGAAATCCAGCAATAAAAAGTCCGGATTCAGTTTGCATATTGACTTGATAACGTTTGTTTAATGGAATGCTAATCCGATAACTGTCTCTACGCTGTGTTGACTTTATACGTTTGGGAAAATGCATAATATAATGGGGTAAGCCTTTTTCTTCACCGGTTTCTTTTAATAAACACTCAGCGCTTAAGATGGCACCATCGATACGTGTTCTTAATAGTACTTTTTGCAGATTTTTAATTTGCTCATTACCTTTGTGAGGAATAAGTTCATCGAGATAAAATACTTTTTTTTGGTAATCGATTTTGATGATAGAGGTATTGTAGGCTTCTGTATCAGAAGGAAATTTTGCAGTAATAATAACAAGATGCTGTTGCAGCTGTTTTAACAGACGAGTGATTGCTTCGTCTGTGTCAAGAATATTACGCTGCACTGATTTGTTCTTTTTTTTGAAACGTTCAAAAAAAGAAAACAGATTAGAAAATGGCAATGTGCAGTCCTTTTGTGGTATTAAACAGCCGTGTACAGGGCACTTCGTTTTTGCATGTTCGTTTGTCCCAAATGACTATAAGTCGGAGTGCTATTGGCTGGACGACCTAATAATATTTGAAGAATTTTTTCAGTATTATTTTTTTTGATGTTGATTATTCGCCCATTGAGCTCATTTTGTGTTTTGCACTCAGGTAATTTTTCTTTGATCGTATGCCAAATTATTTGGATGTCTTCTGAAGGGTATTGTTCAATGAAACGAGAGAAAGCATTGGGGTGGTATGCATGCCCGGTTTGCTGCTCAAAAAATTGTTGGCGCTGTTTATCCAGTTGTCCTAGCTTACTGAGCAAAGGAAGTTTTTTGTCTAGTAAATGGCCCATGGATTTTATATCACGATCCACAATGGCCTGGTTCTCTGTTTTTAATAATTGAATAATCAGATCCAGACAATGCTGCTCTTGAACTAAAATGTTTTTCAGAGTACTTTCTATTGAAGCCTTATTTTGTTCACTTAAAGAGTCTTTTGATGTTTGAGTTGAAATAAACGGGTTCATTTTATAATCCTGCCAGGTTGCTGCAGAAAAAGAGGCTTAAGCACTTCCAGAAGGGTATTTAGATAGCGTTTTGTTGCTTGCTCTAATTTATCCTGTGTCAGGCTCTAGGCGAGTTCTTTTTCATAGTTAATGAGTTTTTCTGCAATTTTTTCTGAGTTAAACTCAAATGTACCATCACTGATTGAGTTTCTAACTTGCTCAACCTTTTGTGTGTCAATAATCGGCAAGCGAGAAATCTGTTCTTCCAGTGCTTTTATTCGCACGGCAGAATTGGTCAAATTGACGGAATCTTGTTTAAGTGTCGCTTTGTCCGATTGCTCAGTGCTGCCTTCAGAATTAGTTTGAACAATTTTTACATGCTTTTGTTCACTGGTTCTGTCAGTTTGTGATGCACTATTGGTTAAATTACTGATATTAATTGGCATTGTATTATACTCTCCCGTTTGGCTATATTATCGGCCATTTTAGGGGAATCTTTAGTCTTTTAATTGTTTTTTTAAAAGTTAACAGCCACAACACCTCTATCTATCACCACGGCATCAATTATTTTTTTTGAACTATTATTGCGTACTTTTATCATTTGATTGTAGTACCCATTTTTAAGGGCGGTTCCTTTCATACTGATTTGCAGTTTCTGATTTTTAGCATAAATTAAAACCGTTTCTTTCTTATGAACCATTAATGCTTTTTGCAGCATCGTGCTGTTAATGACACGATCAGGACGAATTGTTCTACGTGCTTCTTTACCCGCCACATTCGCAATATCGGAGAAATGATTATAATTTTGATTATTAATTTCTCGTTCTATGACTTTAATGTTATCTGCAGTGATTACTTCACCCCGAGTAATCGTTGATTGACTGACCAGCATCTTTCGGGTTAGTTTAGCTTTAACAGGGATATAGATGCTCCAGCGTGGGGTATCAAAACAGCGAACGCCAATAGTCCAGCTTTTAGCAATGTGCTTTTTTGAAGTGGAAGTCATTTCAAGTGCCTGGGAACATTGCTTAAAATGAATTCGTGAATCAATTTTACCGGCTGTAATTTCCTTAATAGTAACGTCTTCAGGGATTTTAGAGCGAACAAAATCGACCGCAGCAGTGCGAATTTGTTCATGAGAATGCTGCTCACTGGCATATAGAGTGTTGTTATAAAAGAGTGAAGTTAGAAACAGCCCTAAAACAAATAGTCTATAATTGAAAGCGTATTGACCTTGTTGCCTGGTTTCAGGTGTCATTTTTTTGCCCTTTGGTACATAGCTTTTAACATATATTTAAAATACGCAAAAACTATACCTGTTATTTTAATTCGTTTTTTGAAAAGAGATTGTTTTTTTCATTGCTGTTAAAAACGATTAAGTTTTTTTTAATGTTGCCGATAGGATTGATAACAATTGGTATTTCTGACGTAATAAGCTAACTGTTTATAAGCATATAGGTACATAACCCTGGAGAGCAATATGGCCGCATCGTTCCGATTTGGGAAAACCAGTATATTAAAAAATTTATTTTTAGCCTTTATTGCTTTTGGTATGTTGCTAGGTTTGGTTTTCCCTGTATGGGCTAGCTTATTTGTTGAATGGAAAGAAGGGATGCACCTCTGGTTTGTTCTTTCCTGTGTTGTTGCCGGTGTGACTATCGGTTTAGCTAACTACTGGCTTTTGAAAATTATTTTATTGAAACGTTTACAGTGTATTTCTGATACATCAATAAAAATTAGTAACAATGACTTGTCAGAAAAGCTTAATGTAAACAGTTTTGATATGGTGGGGGATATTGCCAATAGTTTTAATCATATGACTGATAACCTTCATCATGTGATTAGTGAAATTATGAATGTGAGTAATCGTTTGGCTTCTACCTGTTCAGCTATGAACTCAATAACTAATGAAACGCAACAAAAGATTGAGCAGCAAAAGCAGCAAACAGAGAATGTTGCCAATTCAATTTGTGAGATGTCAGATAAAGTCCAGGAAATGACAAATAATGCAGGTGATGCTTCAAATGCAGTAACCAGTGCCAGTCATGAAACACAAAAAGGTTATCAGGAGGTAGAATCAACTATTACCTCTATTCGTAGTTTAGCCAGTCATGTGAGCAGTACTTCCGATGTATTAGAAAAACTGGCTAAAGACAGTGAAAATATTGGTACGGTCATTGATGTGATTAAGAGTATTGCTGAGCAAACCAATTTATTGGCATTAAATGCTGCCATTGAAGCGGCTCGTGCCGGTGAGCAAGGACGAGGATTTGCCGTTGTTGCCGATGAAGTACGTACGCTTGCCAGCCGGACTCAGGAATCCACTACAGAAATTGAACAAATGATTGAACGACTGCAAAGTGCCTCCAATAATGCTGTACAGGTTATGGTGCAGGGTAAAGGTGAAGCTGACAACAGTGTTTCTCAGGCATCAGAAGCCGGTCAATCATTAGAAACAATCTCTGCATCTGTTACGAAACTGGCGGTGATGAATACGAGTATCGCTGCTTTGTCGACAGAACAATTTCAACTGACAGAAAAAATCAATGAGAGTATTATGACGATAAATGCCGTTGCACAGGGTATTGTGGAAGGCTCAGAGACCGTTAGTCACTCGGGGCAGGAAGTCGAAGAGTTGGTAAACGAAATGAACCTGCTGGTAAGTAAATTTACCTTGTAGTTTTATTCTGTATACATTAGCCATTTAACAGGTGTTACATGCATCTATCCGCCAGTCAATAATTACATACAGCCTGGTTTAGTTTTTGAGAATGATTCACCAATGATTTCTTTTAGTTTGTCAGGCTGAATGAGTGTGATCGTTTCATCTTCGATAGTAATTAACCCTTCTTTTTTCAATTTGGACATAATACGTGAAAAAGTTTCCGGAGTAATGGAAAGTTTCGAAGCAATCATTGATTTGGTTGCGGTGAGTTTCACGGTGGGTTGTTCTTGAAGATCATTGATGTGACCCAGTAAATAACTGATTAAGCGATGTTTTGCATTGTATATCGTTAATTCACTGATTTCTGTCAACAGCCCTTTTAAACGGGTGCTCATATCCGCCATCATGGCAAAACACAGGGTGTTGGACTTATGTAATTGTTCGGTAAAGGCATTGTTGTCAAAATAAAACAGCTCAGTATTGCCGGTCGCTCTCGCATTAACTGGAAAGCGCTTACCTTCCATAAACATCACCGCCTCAGCAAAAGTTTGTCCGGGGCCAATAATATCAACGACTTTTTCATTACCTTCTGGTGAGGTTTGAAATAACATTATCTGACCGCTGCGCACTAAAAAAAAGCGGCTTGCTTCATCGCCTTGCTCAAACAGAGTCTCATTTCTTCTTAATGAGGTCAGATTTGACTGACTAAGAATATTGTTAAATGCTTCGTCAGGTAAACGACGAAATAAGTAATGTTGGCGTAATTCTTGTTGAAAAAGCTTACTGATGCTCAATGGAGAACCCCTGTTTAGAATCTTTTGTTGTTTTTTTATGCGGCTTCGTAAACGAGCAGATTATAAATGACTCATGGGGAAAATGAAAGCAGTGTTTAGTGTTCAGAGTTTTGTGATTTTTCTGAATGTTTAATATTTTCTTCTCTACATAAAAAAGGCAGAGTTATTCAACCCTGCCTTTTTATCAAGCGAACACTTAAGTTTAAGTTAAGCACTTGCTTCCTCTTCACCGCCGACGAAGAAGCTATAGATATAAACGCCCAGACCAATCAGGAAGACAATACCTGCGATTTCACGCATCATAT
>JAHXHI010000231.1 GCA_025656775.1 gamma proteobacterium symbiont of Bathyaustriella thionipta | reverse complement strand
GTGTAAGTTCAAGTCTTGCATTGGAATTGTTATTTGATAAAAAGTTACCTGATTTTATCTGAGATTAAAAATCATGCTGAATAGTTACGATCCTTATTAATCCCATTAAATTAAGCTATAATTATTAACAGGCTCCAGGCGCTTTTTTGAGACTTCCTGCAATTGATTGGATATTGAATTAAATGATTAACAAAAAAATTGGTTTTATTGGTTCCGGCAATATGGCATATAGCCTGATTGGTGGATTAAACTCAACCGGAGTTACAGGACAAAACATTTGGGTGAGTGATCCAAATACTGAAAAAATGACACCGATAGCAAGTCAATTTGGGGTCAATATAACCAATAGTAATGTTGATTTGGTCCAGTCCGTTGATATTGTTATCCTGGCAGTTAAACCACAGCAACTGGCACACGTCTGTACTGAAATTGCACCCGTTGTCACTAAAGCCAAACCACTCGTGATTTCCATTGCTGCCGGTGTATTAAGTAAAGATATCGAATCCTGGCTGAATCCAGTCCAATCTGATCTTGCTCTGGTACGCTGCATGCCTAACACTCCGGCACTGGTACAAAGTGGTGCCACCGCACTTTTTGCTAATAAACAGGTCAGTGATGAACAAAAAACCTTAGCAGAATCTATTTTACGTGCTGCCGGACTCACGCTATGGTTGGATGATGAATCCGATATGGATGCTGTTACCGCATTATCAGGCAGTGGCCCTGCTTATTTCTTTCTGGTTATTGATGCAATGGAAAAAGCGGGAGTGCAACTAGGACTCGACGAAAAAACAGCCCATTTATTAGCTATTCAAACCGCATTTGGAGCTTCTAAAATGGCTCTTGAAAGTAATGATTCCCCCGAAACATTGAGAATGAAAGTTACTTCACCGGGCGGTACGACCGAAAAAGCCATTGGCATCCTGCAAGATGGACAATTAGAATCATTATTTGCCAAAGCATTAGAAGGTGCGAAGAATCGTTCGATTGAGTTAGCTCAGATTTTAGGCAATGATTCAGTAAATAACTGATCACAGAAAATTAATAGCTATCAAGATACTCTAAGGAAAAACAAGAAATGGATCATTTTTTAGTCAACGCAGGTTCTTATTTAATACGCACTGTATTTGGCCTTTATATTGTCATTGTATTGCTCCGTTTTCTTTTACAGATGGTTCGTGCAGATTTTTATAATCCTCTTTCCCAATTTATTGTCAAGGCGACTGCACCCATTTTGAATCCGCTTCGAAGAGTCATTCCCGGTCTGTTCGGAATCGATATTGCCTCTTTATTATTAGCCTATTTTCTTCAATATATAGAAAATATTTTGTTATTTGCTGTACGCGGTATTTCTGTCAATCCCATCTTCCTGCTTTGGCACAGCATCGGTTCGTTATTAACTATATTACTTTATATCTACTTTTTTGCTATTCTCGTTCAAGTCATCATCAGCTGGGTGAGCCCTGGAACCTATAACCCCGCAACGGCATTAATTCATCATATCACAGAACCTGTTATGCGCCCTGCACGTAAGATTTTGCCGCCTTTTTCAGGATTTGACCTTTCACCCATCATTGTCTTTGTTGTATTGAATATTTTAATTATGTTTATACCCGTTATCTTTGGCTAACAATTCGAAATCTATCACATTTTTTCTTAAAAATTTTGATAGACTGAGCGTTAAAGATAAATTTTTATAACTGTATTTATTGACAGGTGCATCATATAAATACATTAAATTGACGCATCGATTAGTCATTGCTAAATTTTCTGTTATGCTTAACAGATAAAGTACTTAATAGACCGATATAAAGAAGACAAGACTATGACAAATGAAAACTCTTTCGATAGTATCCACGCTTATGGAAAATGGAAAAGTAATCTGGTTCAGGCCATTGAAGAATTCCAGGGGTGGCTTGACAGTACTGAACTTGAAGAAAGTGAACAAAGTCTAAAGATATATGAAACACTGCAAACGCTGAAACATGATCGGATTACCCTTGCTTTTGTCGGTGAGTTTTCAAGGGGTAAAACGGAACTGATTAATGCCATTTTCTTTTCCCAGTTCAAACGCCGATTATTACCCAGTGAAGCAGGACGCACAACGATGTGTCCCACTGAATTGTTTTATGATATTGATGAACCCAAGCCTTATATGCGGCTTTTACCCATCGAAAGCCGTACAGAAGATGCCAGTATTACCGAACAAAAACAAGATAGTGTCAACTGGACTCATATTCAGCTGGATATTTCTTCTCCCGAAAATATGGCCAGCTCCTTTGCCCAGATCACAAACACCAAAAAAGTAAAAGCAAGCGAAGCCAAACGCTTAGGCTTGTATGATGTTATCACCGACAATAATGGTACCGAATTAGCAGACAGCCAAATTGTTGAAATACCCATGTGGCGCCATGCACTGATTAATTTCCCTCACCCTTTCTTAGAGCAGGGATTGGCTATTCTTGACACTCCGGGATTAAACTCATTAGGTAACGAACCTGAACTGACCATTAACATGCTACCCAATGCTCAGGCAGCCATATTTGTTCTTGCTGCAGACACGGGTGTCACACGCTCAGATATGGACATCTGGCGGCGTCACTTGAAAAGTTTTCGACGTAATCACCATAATGGCTTAGTGATAGCACTCAACAAAATCGATACCCTTTGGGATGATTTAAAAACCGACAGTGAAATAAAAAGCAGCATTCAAAGACAATGTGCTGAAACTGCTCACACACTCAGTATTGATGCCAAACGAGTTTTTGCCGTGTCCGCACAAAAAGGCCTTATCGGACGAGTACGAGATAATGCTAAATTAATAAAAGCCAGCAATCTCAATGCCATGGAAAATGTCCTTTCTAATGAAATCCTCCCTCAAAAAGAGCAACTCGTACGCAACACGCTCATTACCGATATTAATGAGATGATGCAGGAATCAAAAAGCATCCTGCTGGGTCAGTTTAATAGTAAGAAAAAATCTATCCAGGATTTCAGTGGTGTAGGAGGTAAAAATGAAAATATTATCCAGGTCTTACTAGAAAAAACCCGTAAAGAACAAGCGATTTACCATAATAATGCTGAAAATTTACAATCCAGTCGTCAAATTCTCTCCGGCCAGCATAATCGCCTGAAGCGCATCATCAATCTAGACCAGCTGGACAAGCAGGTATCTGACGCTCGTAAATTAATGCAGGGAAGCTGGACAACCACCGGCATGAAAAAAAGCATGAAATCCCTGTTTGATAACATCAGTAGTACGATGAATGAGGCGGCCAAACAAACTGAGCTGACTAACCGTTTAGTCAAATCAATTTTTAACCGTTTTCAGAATGAAAATGAAGACACCGATATCAAACCCAAATTATTCTCCATTGCCTCCTATAAACAGGAAATTGATACCTTATATCAAGATGCTGAAGAATACCGCACCAGTGTTTATTCAACAATGACTGAACAAAGTTTTGTCATTAAAAAATTCTTTATCTCTCTTGTGAGTCGAGCCAGAAATATTTATTATCAGTTAAACAAGGATGCCGATGATTGGGGAAAAAGAGCTTTAACACCACTTATTCGTCAAGTTAAGGGGCATAAAAAAGAACTACATCTGCGCTTAGATCAATTAAAGAAAGCCGGACAATCCAGAGATTCTATTTCTGAACGAATTACCAGCCTTAAAATAGAGGCCAAAGGATTACAAAAACATATATTTGATGTCAATAAAATGCTCACTACAATTAACACACCAATGCCAGCAATTGTTCATAAAAAGAAAATGCCTGATAATGTGACTGCAATACGTGGCTAACCGTTTTAAAACAATCACCCCAATGGCCCGATAACAACTGAATAGATAGTTTAATGATAGGATTAATTCAACGGGTAAGCTGGGCAAAGGTTGAGGTTGAAGAGCAACTGGTCGGGCAAATTGAACAGGGCATCCTGGTGTTGGTTGGTATGGAAAAAACAGATCAACAAGCTCAGGCAGACAAGCTCCTGCAGCGACTGCTTAATTATCGTATTTTTGCCGATAATGATGATAAAATGAACCTGAGTGTTAAAGATATTCATGGTGGTCTATTACTCGTACCACAATTCACTTTAGCCGCTAATACAAAAAAAGGATTACGCCCCAGTTTCAGTTCAGCCAAAGCACCTTCAGAAGCTGAAATCCTTTTTCACTACCTGCTCAATCAGGCTCAAAGCCAATACTCTAAAGTTGCTGCAGGACAATTTGGTGCCGATATGAAAGTATCATTGCTCAATGACGGCCCTGTTACTTTTTCCCTAACTGTTTAAGAGTTTATAATGAGACTATTCACAAAAAAAAGCCATTTGATATTTCTGATTTTTTTCGCTGTCATTTTCATGCCTGGCTGCACAGAAGAAAAACCCAATACACCACAAACAGTGGCTCAGGCATTTTGGACTGCCACTTTAAAAGGTGATACTGAAACAGCAAAACAATTTTTAACGCCTGAGAGTCGCCCAAACTTTAAATTTATCTTACAAAACCCCAAAGACTTTATCGAGTTGGGTGAACAAAGCATTACCACAACCCAGGCACAAATATTAACTCAGCTGACACGCCACAAAGCTAATCAACAACAACAAACCAGTTTACGCACCATTCTCGTAAACCAAAACGGCCAATGGCTGGTTGATTTTGATCAAACACGCGATTCTATGCTCGGCAGTGAATTACAATCTGTCATTGAACAATTATCAAATACGATGAGAGAAACCATTGATAAAGGCGTCAAAGTCATGGGTGAGTCCGTTAAAGATGAACTGCAGCAAATGGAGCGTTCTCTACAGGAAGGCCTGGAAGAAATGAATCGTGAGCTTGAGAAACAAAATAAAAATAAACAACCACCGGAAACCACAACATTATAATGACAGAGCGATTGTTGTAAAGACTGCCATTGATTGTTTATTATTGAGGTAGCCCTTACTCCTTTTTGTGCTTATTGAGCAATTGCTTCCGTTACTTTTTTCATATCAACGGAATCAGCTGCTTTTTGCTTATCGACTGTAAGCGCTTAAGCAACTACCGTTATTTCAAAAAAGTTTTCCCTACCTCATAATCAATCTCATCAATTCACTATGAGGCTCACCA
>JAHXHI010000330.1 GCA_025656775.1 gamma proteobacterium symbiont of Bathyaustriella thionipta | reverse complement strand
GTATCAAGACAGGGTGAAAAGGTCTATCGTATTGGCGGTGATGAATTTGCTACAACGCTATACAATTGTACACAGGAGGAGGCTTTTATCTTAGCAAACCGCTGTCAAAAGGCGATTAATGCTATGTCCTTTGTTAAGCAGGGAATTAAAGAACCGATACGTGCCAGCATTGGTGTTGCACATAATAATACCAGCAACCCCAATAGTATTGCCGACCTGTTATGGCAGGCTGATATTGCTGTTTACGCCGCTAAAAAACCCGGGCAATCTCATATTGTTACTTATTCAGATGAAATAAAAAATATTTCCCGCACCATACTCTCCAGTAAAATTAATAATATTGTCTTCAATGCCATTGAAACAGGCGATGATATTACAATATTTTATCAACCGATTATCAATCTGGAAAATGAACAGGCCGATTATTATGAAGCATTACTGAGAATAAAAAATAACGATGAAATTATCTCTCCTGGAAAAATTTTTCAACTGGTAGAAGCAAGAAAGTTAGACTATGAACTGGATATTATTATTTTTAAACAAATTGCCAATGATCTCAAACAGGGCATTGTACCAGTCAATAGCGGTGTATCTATTAATATTTCAGGACCTTCTATCATTAATCCTAAAATCATTCAACAACTCTCTATTTTTTTGCCTTTTTTGAAACACTATAAAATTGTTCTTGAAATCACTGAAACGTCCTTGATTACCAATATAAATCATGCAACGGATCATATTATACAGCTCAAAAAATCAGGCTTTTTAATTGCACTTGACGATTTCGGCAGTGGTTATTCCTCAATCAGTTATTTATCATCCATGCCTGTTGATATTGTTAAATTTGATATTGCTCTGATTAAACAGCTTGAAGATGAAAAGCAATTCAGTATTATCAGCCACCTCGCAAAAATGATCATGGAAACAGGTCACTTGCTGGTGGCTGAAGGTATTGAAACAGAAGATCTTAAAGAAAAGATTAAACACCTTGGATTTAACTACGCACAAGGCTATTATTATGGTAAGCCTTCACCAATAATAACGTAATAATTACGACACACCTAATAATAAAAAAGGAGTTATCATGGATCGACATTTATCCCTTTCTCAGGCAGCACGCCTCATTGGTGTCAAACGCGGTGATATTCAAAAAAAAATTCAGGAAAATAAACTGACCGTTATGGAAGGAACGGTGGTCCTTTCAGATTTAAAAAAAGCCTTTCCAGAAGCCTCATACGAGGATAATACCATGCTGGAAAAAATGGAAAAATTTATGCAGGATGCCGTGCATAAAATGGCTCAAAGTGAACGAGATGGCGCTCAGGTTGATGCTTTGAGTCGCCGTCTTGTTAAGATAAACAAAGAACTGGCTATCGAGCGTAACCGCGCATACCACATGGAAGAGTTAATTGATGGTATGAAGCAAAAATTCATTGATCTCAGTGCGAATCCTAATCAAGAAAATGCTTATAATGAATTAAAACAATGGTTTCATACAGCGACCAGTATCTGGGAAGAAGAAAAATTCACCACACCGGTGGAACAACTGGAAAATCAAATCGAACAATTCATGCTGCCTCATATCCGGTTATTACCCAGCCGCCATGATTATGTTTCGAGTAAATCTGAAACCTTATTAGAATCTGCTTTACGTTCAGGCCTGGCCGTTGATTATGGCTGTAATAATGGTAAATGTGGTAAGTGTAAAGCGAAACTACTCACCGGTCAGGTAGAAAAAACCGGGCATCAGGACTTTGTGTTTTCTGAAAGTGAAAAAAGCCAGGGCTATATTCTTACCTGTTCCAATACGGCTAAAACAGATATTACACTGGAAACAGAAGAAGCGGTCAGTGTTGATGATATTCCATTGCAAACAATCACCACTAAAGTTAAAGAAATTGAGCGCTTAAATGAGCATGTCATCATACTCACCCTAAAAACACCACGCAGCCAACGCCTGAGATTTCTTGCCGGTCAGCACATTGAATTATTCCTCGATAATCACTTGCAGGATAATAATCAGCCCATTAATGCAGAATATTCCATTGCCAGCTGTCCCTGTAATGCCAACATTCTGGAATTTCATATTCCCGTCAAAGAAGACGAACGTTTCGCAAAAGTGATTATGCAAGATTTAAAGCAAAATGAAAGCATAACACTCAACGGACCTCATGGTAATTTTGTGCTTGATGAAGACTCACCTAACTCATTGATTTTTATTGCATGGGATACCGGGTTTTCTCCCATAAAAAGTTTAATAGAACATGCGATGTCACTTGATCATGCTGACACTATTCATCTGTACTGGATGACCACAAAGGTAGAAAACCATTATATGCACAATTTGTGTCGTTCATGGAATGATGCACTGGATAATTTTACTTATACCCGTATTATGTGCGAAGCAAAAACCGATGTCGTGGCAGATTCACTACTGCAGCATCTTCATAACGAACACAATCACTTATTGAATTTTGATCTGTATATTGCCGCACCCGGTCACTTGAATCACCTGCTCAAACCGCTCTTAACCTCTCATGGTGTCAAAGGCCAGAATATGCATTTTGAAAGCACCTTTCATGGTGATGATATTATTGATTAGGTTAATTATAAACAGATGCCGATTTAGGCGTAGATGGGTATTTTACGGCCAGAAAAGTGATGTTATTTCTGGCTGTCAACGAATCATTTTATCGGGTGATTTTACTTTTTAATGCTTCTCTATCGAACCACCAGTTACCATCACCCACAATCGCACCAACGACCATACTCATTCGCGGCAAAAAGACATCAGGATCTCTGAGTTCCAGTTTATCCATCCAGACATCCAGGCCAACTTGTGTTTCCACTTTACTATGACGCAGAGCTACTTTAGCTAACATATTACTCGTGAGCACTTTTAGATCATTGCGTTTTTCTCCCTCAGTACGCTGATCCACAATAAAATGTGCGGTAATTGCGGCCAATGCTGCACCATCCGCATCATCTGTCGTTTCATTTATCACATTGTTCAACATGTTTATGCTGTATTCGGGTTCAACAGGATAGGTTACCGATAACCAGACACCGTGTCCCAATGCAACAATAGAGGAAGGTTGTTCTGTCTGATACAACATATCACAGGCTTCAATAGCCAGTTGCCATTCCTCATGTGCTATACACACATCAAAAGCTGCTTTGGCATGATTCCAGACATCGCTCATTTGTGTCATACCCAGCTCAGCATTGGCTAAATCCAG
This sequence comes from gamma proteobacterium symbiont of Bathyaustriella thionipta, assembly GCA_025656775.1. Taxonomy (GTDB): domain Bacteria; phylum Pseudomonadota; class Gammaproteobacteria; order GRL18; family GRL18; genus GRL18. Next base: position 1,902 of record JAHXHI010000330.1, on the reverse strand, counting down.
CAATAATTTCGCTCTCTCCATCGGTTCAACAACGGCTGGCTGGCTGTCCAGCTGCTGGGTCAGCTCAACCACTTTTGCAGCAAGAAATTCACGTGACTCTTTTGCATCAGAGGTTTCAATAAAATCTTGTTTTTGTTCGTTGTTCTGGCTCATTTATACTCCAATGTTTAAATAAAAAGGCAATATTTCAACCTTTTTCATCATGATATTGCGGTGTTTCTGATCTTAATAACAAAAGTTTGGGACACTAAAGACTTGATTCAAGCCCCTGCTCATTTAACAATAAACACATGCGACGGCTTTATTCTGCCAAAATGGTTATAATCCGGCAGACTCTTCTATGGGCAATTTTCCAACCCTGGCTGACAGCAATGGATATGCACTGAGAGATTTTTCGACTAAGGCAGGGCGTGGCGGTATCACCTGCGATATCTGCTATCAAATTTCCGGGCCGATCTGGTTAATGAAGAAATGGTCGACAGAAACAGGATTGTTATTATGGTTTCTGCAACACCCATTACGTTACCAATCCAGTAGTCTGTTCAAGCAAACAATAGTCTGACAAGCTGATTTCAACAAGGCCTGTCAGGCTCACTCAGAACTCAGAAACTCTCTTACATTAATTTACAACTGCAATAATTGAATCATTTGCTCCAAACGTTTTCTGGCTTCAGCCAGAGACGCCTGATCCAGCTGAATCGTTTCAAGCAGTTGCTTTGCTTGCTGATGAATCAACTCCTGATGTGCTTTGTCAAATAACTGAAATGCTGCCCTGAGTGCCCCCTCAGACTCACTTAATAAGGTTGGGACCAGCTGATCCTGAGCAATGGGTGACCGTGGTCGCAGCAAATCAGCCACCAAAGGAAATGCGAGTAATTGATAATGAGTAGTTCTGGCCAATTCTTCTTCTTGCAGATTTTGCTCAGCTTCTGCATCTCCTTCAGCACCCTTCCAGATAGAATTCATGATGACACTGACTAATTTAGTTATAGCCACTTTTTCATTATCACGCTGACCGTCAAGACCGCTACACTGCTCATAGCTTTGATCAAGACGGGATTTTAATTCAAGCATCTTTTCACTGTCTTCATTAGGTTTCAGTTCGGCAACTTCAGCTAATAAACTGTGGAATTGCTCTGCAAACTCAGCTTCTTCCTTTTCATCCATATAACGAGCGCCGGATAATCGTTGCTCATCAAATTCACGTACCTCCACCTTAAAAAGTGGGTTTTTATATTGGCGCTGCAGATGACGTTCTCTGGCACCCGGCTGGTTTAAAAAAATAAGGGACATAGCAGACTTCTATTGGTTTATAAGCAGTTAGGGGTATTAATTAAAGATTAATGGAGCTTTTCCTGTGGACTAAATTGTATTGCTTGTCCTTCAGATTTTACCTCATCAAAAATAAATTCGACGCCTATTTTTTGCCCAGAATCAGAATCTTTGATTTTTGCCTTGGCCTGTTTTAAGTCCGGCATACGATTAACCAGATAAGTAAACATGATTATCGCGGTATTATCATCTTCCTTTGACAGGGCATTGACAAGATTCAGAGCAATAAACTGTGTTCTTTGTTGTAAATTCGGTTTATTAATTTTCTGATCGCTTAAAATAAAGCCTTCATCCATTTGTGTATCCAGGATATCAAGGTATTCACGCTGCTTATCAGGTAAAGCCTGTGAACGATCATAAGTTAAGACTTCCTGACCATCTAAAAGGAAACCCACTTTATCGGACATATATTTCTCTCTTTTGTTAATTAGTGTCCATCCGTAAATAGCCTTTTTTTAGCATTCAACTAAAAAAAAGGCTATACAAAATCATATTCAGCTTTCTTAAAATTTAAAAACCGATCATAATTTTAGAAAAGGGCCTCTCACGTGAATCTTTTTATAAAAAAAC
>JAHXHI010000286.1 GCA_025656775.1 gamma proteobacterium symbiont of Bathyaustriella thionipta | reverse complement strand
TCTTGCATTTTATCCGGCCGTTTATTTCAGTTTTTCTTCCTGTTTTTATAATAATATCAATTGCTTGGAATAAACGGATGGACACTATTTAGTCAATCTTGAACGTGATAATGGCTGGCACTGGCGATCTTCGCTATCACGAAATGATACCGGTGGTGGTGCTTGTGAAGTGGTTTGGGTTGAACAATTTGAAATCATACCTGAATCTGAATTAGAATTTCAATAGCTGCCCATAATAAGATCGTTCAAATAACTCTAAGTATAAAACAAATAGGCATTACGCCCCTGCTGTTTTACTTTATACATTGCTATATCCGCATATTGCATAAGTACCCTGATATTGTCGGCATCTTCGGGATAGATACTGATACCGACACTCACAGTTAATTGATAAGTCTCAGAATCAATAGTGATCGGTTTTTGCACTGCTTTAATTATTTTTTCTGCCACTCCGGTAATATCATCACTGTTTTTAAAGGATGAAAGAATAATAGTAAATTCATCTCCGCCAATACGAGCAATGGTATCATCTGCCCGGATACAGTTTTTTAAATTTTCAGTGGTATGAATCATCACCTTATCTCCAGCTGCATGACCCGCAGTATCATTAATTTGTTTAAATTGATCGAGGTCGATAAAAAAAAGGGCAAATGACTTTCCTGTTCTTTTTGATTTAAGCACTGCTTGTTCCAGGCGATCATTAAAAAGAAGACGATTAGGGAGCCCGGTAAGCGAATCATGATGAGCAATATGTTCAAGATACTGTTGATTTTCATGAAGTTGTTGCTCAGCCTTATGTCTGAGGTAAATTTCATGAACAAGCGGCTGAATAGCAAGTCGCTGAAAAAGAACCCAGATAAGAGCGCCCAACAATGCCGTGGCAATCGAGCTGACCAGTGCGAGCTGTACTATCAGACTTTCAAGTTGTTCTTTAATAACCAATGCTTCACTTTCAAGCGTAAGAGAATACCTGTCGTTATTAAGGATAATTGTTCTGGAATTAGCTATTATTTCAGCCTCATAGGCTCCTGGGCGCTGATAATCAACAATTGCAAAACCTGTTTTATTTTTTAAAGAGATACAAGTGATATGATGTTGTTCTTCTCCCCAGCGTGTAAAAAACCATTCAAGCAGAGCATAATTTTCTAAAATAAGTGATTCTTTTGCTAAATGAGCCAGCAGCTTTAATTCCGTTTCTTGCGAGTGATTGAATGTATGATTCAAAGATCTGGACTGCTGCTGATAAATATAATAATTACCACTCAGCAAAAACAACACAAATAATAAACTAAGCAGCAAAGGAATATGATATTTAGTGAGTCTTTTATTCATTATTGATTGCTTTTCATCTCTAACACAGCACTATTTTTAGATGATATAAGTTGACGCAGTTCAGCATATTCATCAACATGAGCGGGAATTAAATGGGTTGTTCCTTTTTTAATTTTATTTAATATATTAACACCTTCCGGCTGTTCGTGAAGCGTTAATAATAGCTGCTGCATTTGCTCGATTTTTTCTTTGTGCATTGTGGCGTTAGCAACAAAAATATGTGTTGGAATATAAGGCGTCCATTGCAGTACTTTTAGACCACGTTTTTTATATTCATGGAAGACCTCAGCTTTAACTCCACCAGCAGCATATTTTCCCATTAATACCGCAAGAGCCACATTATTATGATTTTTAAGATGCGAAAAACCTGCCAGATCATCTTTTTTTACAGCCGCATTTAACAATAGTCGTTGCGGCACCAGACAGCCTAGCGTTGAGTTGGGATCACCAAATGCAAAGTTTTTACCTCGTAAATCACTTAGAGAGCTAATGCTACTATCCTGGCGAACAATAATAGCCCCACGAAAACTATTTCTTTGCGAATATGCTAATCTGCCAAGCGGTATGAGCGTATTATTCTGCTCTGTTAATTTAATATAGAGTGCCGGTCCCAAATAAGCAAAGTCAACCTCTCCCATAGCAACCGCATCCATATGATTTTGATAACTACTACCGACACGAATATGGATAGACATATCCATTTTTTCAGAAAGATAATCAACTAAAGGCGTAAAGCGTTCTATAAGATTTGTGGCATTAAGATAGGGATGAATTCCAAAAATAAGTTTTTTTTGAGCATCATGTGCCAGAGCGGGTGATAAACAGGTGATGAGTAAAAGCAGAAAGACTGTATAGGGCGAAATTTTACATTTGAATCGTATCATTATTAAACCTTCCCATATTAAAACAAGGGTTAAACAATAGATGCTCTATACCTATATACTCTTAATCATAAGCGTAGCATATTATTAATAAAATTAAACTCATACGATAAACATGCTGTTGCCTTTAATCATAATGACTGATTGCCCTCCAGACGCTGCGTCCAATCTTCTACTTTTTGATGAACAAGACGATTGGCAGCCAGCTTCTTCCATCCTTCTGTCAAGAGAGTTAATTCAGTAATTGCCGTGAGAGAATCTCGATCAAGAGGTTGTTGATAAAAAGTCACTAATAGTCTGCTTAACAACCACTCCGGCTCAGGTCGTTCCAACAATTCAATATGATCGCCCACTGCAATATTGCCTGTTTCTAATACGCGATAATACCAGCCTGTACGCAGACTACTTTGCACCTGCCTGGCCATATCATCCTGTTGGAATACACTATTTAATTTCCAGCAAGGTTGTCTGGCCTGAGAAACCTGAAGCAGTGCACTTCCTGCCCGATAGATATCGCCAACACAAACGCTCTGCTCAGTCATTCCCTGCGTCGAAAAATTTTCCCCAAAACTACCCGTCCTGAATCGATGTTTATTATCTGGAAAACACGTCTGCCAGTAATCATAATGTTCAGCGGCATAATGATGAATAGCTTTGTCCTTGCCGCCATGATGCAGCCGATCAGCCTGCTCATCACCTGAAAGTCCCAATAAGCCAATCTTAAGCCGCTCACGGGTACAACGTTTATCAATGGCACTCATTACACTACTATTAGACAACGGTTTGACCGTACCAGTTCTTAGTTCTGACAAATATATTTTTTTCATTTCAAAAGTTTTAATCAGTCTATGGTTTAAAACGATTTTTCAAATGTTCAAGAAAATAATGGGGATTGAGTGTTTCACCCGTAGCATAAATCATCAGCTCATCAATGGTATAAAAGCTACCCTGTGACCAGACTTTTTCTTTTTGCCATTGATTCAAGGCAGCAAATTCACCCTGGGCAATTTGTTGCTTTAAATCCGGTATCACATGAGTCGCAGCATGATAAAGCTGTGCCGCATTCATCGCACCTAACGTATAGGTGGGGAAATACCCCAGACTCCCGTCAGTCCAGTGGATATCCTGCATACAGCCGTCTTTATAATTCCCGGCAGTCGATATACCCAGATATTGCTGCATTTTCTCATCCCATATTTCAGGTAGATCGTTAACTGCCAGTTTTTCATTAATCAGTAATTTTTCAATGTCATAGCGTAAAATCACATGCAGTGGATAAGTCACTTCATCGGCATTGACTCGAATAAAATCAGGCTTGACACGATTGTTAAGTTGATAAAGATTATCCGCTGACCAACATTGGCTATCGGTTTGCTCATTGTCAAGAAACTGCTGGATGATCGGTGCAGCAAATTGCAAAAACGGCTGACTGCGGGCAATTTGCATTTCCTGAAATAAACTCTGACTTTCATGGATCCCCATCCCTCTGGCAGAGCCAACCGGCTGATTTAACCAATCCACAGGCAAACCCTGCTCATATTTTGCATGCCCGGTTTCATGCAGTACACCCATCAGACTTTCACTAAAATTATCTTCTGAATAGCGTGTGGTGATCCTGACATCTTCTGCCACCCCGCCACAAAAGGGATGATGACTCACATCAAGACGACCCTGCTTAAAATTAAATCCAACTTTTTTCATCAGCGTCAGACCCAACTCACGTTGAGCTTCAACAGGAAATGGGCCGACAGGCTGAATGATAGTATCACCGGCCTGCCGATCGACAACCTGTTGAATAAACACAGGCAAAAACTCGACCAATTGTGCAAATATCACATCCAGGGCAACACTATTTTGCCCTGGTTCATAGAGATTGAGTAATGCATCATAAGGTGCCAGTGAACTGGCATCTGCACGCTGCTGAGATTCTTCAATGGTTAAGTCAATCACACTCTGCAGAAGCGGTTGAAAATCCTGCCAGTTATTATCTCCTCGTAAAGTACGCCAGGCATGTTCACATTGAGAACCTGCCAATGCTTTTGCCTTAACCAGCTCACTGGAAATACTTGTGGCATTTAACCACAAACGGTGCATTTCTCGTAAATTAGCCTGTTGCCAGTCCGACAGCTGCAGCTTGTCTTGCCGGGCACTTTGAAGCAAGTCACCGGTACGGGCATCACTGATTAACTCATTCATCATGACACTGACCTCTGCCAGGGCTTCACCTCGTGCCTGACTACCACCCGACGGCATCATAGCCGCCATATCCCAATGTGCAATAGAAGCCAGGTGCTGCAATTGATAAATACGGTTAAACAGGTTTTCTAATTGACTATAACTGGTAATGCTCATGGTAATGGTGATCCTTAAAAAATCGGTGTAGATTGCTTAACTGATACTTTAGTATAAATTTTGTAAAATGGAAAAGCGCTTATAGCAGGTTGGTCATTTATTTTCTAAATGATGATAGCCAGGGGTTTGATTACTGAGAAGGGTAGTAAACAGTCACTCGATTACGTCCTTCTGTCTTTGATTGATACATCGCTTTATCCGCTGCATCTATCATCATTTGATAATCCAGGTATTTTTTATCATACATTGCTACGCCGATACTGACACTCAAATTCTGTTGTGGAAAACGGCCTTTAAGCATTTTACCTTTTGCTTCTATTTCAGCACGAATTCTTTCTGAAAAGACACGCACACCTTTCACATCAATATTAACAAAAACAAATAAAAATTCTTCACCACCATAACGACCAATAAAATCATCCGGACGGGTCAGGCTTTTTAACACGTCGGCAACAATTCTTAAGACGTCATCACCGGCTTTATGTCCATAGGGGGTGCAGGTCTTCTTGTGATATATAAAACAACAACTTAATATCAAAAAGAAGTGTTTTCGTGAAAAATTATCGGCTAGATATTGAAA
>JAHXHI010000251.1 GCA_025656775.1 gamma proteobacterium symbiont of Bathyaustriella thionipta | reverse complement strand
AATTTTAAGAAAGCTGAATATGATTTTGTATGGCCTTTTTTTTAGTTGAATGCTAAAAAAAGGCTATTTACGGATGGACACTAATTAATATTGCTGTGTTTCATCTGGATCTGGATCGATTTAAACAACTAAATGAGTCATTTGGTCGTAGTATTGCTGATGAAATTTTAATTGCTGTTTCTGACAGACTCGAAAAATTGTTAAAAAAAACAGATACTCTGGCTCGCTGTGGTGCTGATGAATTTGTTATTGTCGCCAATAATCTTTCTGATATTGATAATGCGGCGGTATTGGCGAGACAAATACTGGATGCATTTAATCAGCCATTTAGTATTGATAAACAAATTTATCATCTCACAGCAAGTCTTGGTATCAGTCTTTATCCTCAGGATGGGGATGAGAGTGTTGTGCTATTACAAAAGGCAGACACAGCCTTACATAAAGCGAAAGATGCCGGGCGTAATAGTTTTCAGTTTTATCAGGATAATATGACGGCACAGACTTTTTCATATGTCATGATGGAATCAAGTCTAAGGCAATCATTGATAAAGAATGAATTAGTGTTATTTTATCAGCCAAAGATTGATCTCATTAATGGCAGAATAATCGGTCTTGAAGCCTTAATCCGCTGGCAGCATGAGGAAATGGGGCTGGTATCACCTGCCCGTTTTATTCCCATTGCAGAAGAAAGCGGACTTATTATTGAAATTGGTGAATGGGTAATACGTACTGCCTGTATGCAGGCATTAAGCTGGCAGCAGGAAGGATTATTGTTTGGGCGTATTGCTGTCAATCTATCGACTAAACAATTTTCACAAAAGACACTATCTCATCGAATTAAAATGATTCTTGATGAAACAGCTTGTCCTGCAAATTTACTGGAACTTGAAGTAACAGAAAGCCATCTCATGGATGATGTTCAGTATGCTGTTCAAATGTTAGAGGATATAAAAAGCTTAGGCATTAAACTTTCTATTGATGACTTTGGAACGGGCTATTCATCTCTTAGTCAATTAAAACGATTACCAATTGATACCCTCAAGATCGATCGTTCATTCATTAAAGACTTACCTGATAATCATCATGATAAAGCGATTTCACAGGCTATAATTGCATTAGGGACAACGATGGATTTAACCATTGTTGCTGAAGGAATTGAAACAAAAGCACAGGCTGACTTTCTTAAGTCATCAGGCTGTCACCAGGGGCAGGGCTTTTTATTTTATAAACCGCTTACTGCCAATGAGTTAACGGGTCTTTTAACCCAGTCAGAGGTATAGGAAACCAGTGAATTAATGATCAGGTGATTTTTGCTTTAAGCTATAAATTAATTCCAGTGCTTCTCTTGGTGAGAGATTATCAGGATCAATTTTATCCAGCTCGCTGATTAATTTATTATAACGTTGAGCTGTTTTACTTTGGCTGCTTATTTTAGTCTCACTACTGAAGCGGGTAGCTGGATTGTTATTACTATTAGAAACAGTTTGTTCAAAAGAGGAGAGTTTTGTTTTAGCTAATTCAATCACTTCTTTAGGAACTCCCGCTAAAGCAGCTACCTGAATCCCATAACTTTGTGAAGCACAGCCTTCCTGTATCTGATGAAGAAAGACAATTTTATCGCCATGTTCTATGGCATCCAGATGGACATTAACGATTAACTCAAACTCTTCAGGTAAGTGAGTCAGTTCAAAATAATGTGTCGCAAACAGAGTAAAGGCCAAGCACTTGCTGGCCAGATAATAGGCAGAAGCATAGGCCAGTGACAGACCATCATAAGTACTGGTTCCCCGGCCAATTTCATCCATTAAAACGAGACTTTGTTTGGTTGCATTGTGCAAAATATTTGCCGTTTCAGTCATCTCTACCATGAATGTTGAGCGTCCGCCAGCGAGATCATCTGATGCACCGATACGAGTAAAAATTCGATCAACCGGTCCGAATGTGGCGGATTGAGCGGGCACATAGCTGCCTATGTGTGCCATTAAAGTCAGTAAGGCCGCCTGACGCATATAGGTTGATTTACCACCCATATTGGGGCCGGTAATTAATAACATTCGATGTGAATCATCTAATTGCATGTCATTTGCGACAAAGGGATCATCCTGGATATGCTCAACCACGGGATGACGACCTTGTTTAATGCTAAAGCAAGGTGCTGTGCTTAATTCAGGTTTACACCATTGCAGAGTTACCCCACGTTCGGCAAAATTAGTTAATACATCCAGCTCACAAATAGCCTGAGCACTGATTTGCAAAGCTTTTAGATGAGGGCTGAAAAGCTCAAAAAGTTCATCATACAATGCTTTTTCTTTTGCCAGGGCTTTTTCATTAGCACTGAGCACTTTGTCTTCAAATTCTTTTAATTCAGGTGTGATATAACGTTCGTTGTTTTTGAGTGTCTGTCGGCGCTGATAATTTTCCGGGACCTGATTGGATTGAGCGCGACTTATCTCAATAAAATAGCCATGCACCCGATTATAATTGACCTTAAGGGTAGGGATGCCGCTACGTTCTTTTTCTTTATTTTCTAAATCGATTAAAAACTGGTTGGCATTTTTTTGAATATTACGCAGTTCATCCAACTCCTGATTATAACCTGCAGCAATGACACCACCATCACGAATTAATACCGGGGGATTTTCAATAATCGCCTGTTTAAGCAATTCACACTGTTCAGGAAAAACGGATATGAGTTGTCTGAGTTGTTGAATTAATGGATCAGTCATAGTGACTAATTCACTTTGTAATACTGGATAGACGCTTAATGATAGTTTCAGGCGCTCAAAATCTCTTGGTCGAGCCGTTTTTAGTGCAATTCGAGTCAGGACTCGTTCTATGTCACCAATTTGTTTTAATAGCGGATGAATCGCATCATAATGACTGTCACATTGTAACTGTGCAACACCCTGATAGCGTTTTTTAAGTGTTTTTTGATTACGTAGGGGACGATTTAGCCAGCGTCCCAGTAGACGACTGCCCATTGCTGTTGCAGTGTGATCCATCACGGCCATGAGTGTGTGATCTTTATTACCGCTGAGTGAAAAATCAATTTCCAGATTACGACGGCTGATCGTGTCTAAAATAATGGCAGTATCGTGTTGTTCAGGTTTTAGACAGTGGATATGGGGCAGGGCAGTGCGTTGGGTGTTCTGAACATATTGCAATAAACAGCCTGCAGCGCTGAGTGCGCTATGAAAATTATCACAACCAAAGCCTTTTAAATCTTGTGTTGAAAACTGTTGATTTAATGATTGTCTTGCTGTTTGTTCATCAAACCACCAGCCTGGCTGTTCAGCAAATGCCGTTTGTTTACCCAGTTGAGTTTGTAGTGCTGGTTTAATTGCAGTGCCTTCTTCTAACAATAATTCTGAAGGTTTATGACGTTCTAATTCTGACTGCAAAGATTCCAGGCTATTCAATTCTGAAACAGTAAATTGTCCACTGGTTAAATCAAGAATGGCCAAACCGAATTTATTATTGTTTATTTCATTATTTTGGATAAAAACAGATGCCAGCAGGTTATCTTTTCTATCATCCAACAGGTTGTCTTCTGTAATGGTGCCTGGAGTAATGATCCTGACTACTTTTCTTTCCACGGGGCCTTTGGACGTTGCTGGATCACCAATTTGTTCACAAATAGCGACAGACTGGTTCAGTTTGACCAGTTTAATCAAATAATTATCGACAGCGTGATAGGGGAGGCCAGCCATAGGGATTGGTTTGCCATTAGAGCGTCCTCTTGCAGTCAACGATAAATCTAATAATTGTGATGCACGTTTGGCATCTTCAAAAAACAATTCATAAAAATCACCCATGCGGTAAAAAACCAGCATATGAGGAAATTCAGCCTTGATCTTAAGGTATTGCTGCATCATAGGCGTATGTTGTTGTGAAGGGGTTGTACTTTTGCTCATAATCTCGGGAAACTGAAAAATAGATCACTATTATATTCAGTTACAGAGCTTAAAAACAAGTGACCAGGGAGGCAACACGGTAATTATAAAATTTATTTTTAATAGCGATAAGCTGGATTGATAAGCCGAACATTCATTCGCCATTTATTGTTTTATAGACTGGTTTTCAACTTGCCTGACGGGTATGATAACATTAAGCACAGCACCAGCCTCCAGATGATTATCGGCCCATATTTTGCCGTAATCTCTGACTGAAAATAATAGTCCGATGATTTTTTTATAGATTGCAATATTTATACCTCTTTGGATAATCTATCATGGACGCAAGTGCCCAAACTATTTTAATATTGTTATAAAGCAAAGATGATAAACCTTATTTTGTATAGAAGGGTATAGATGTTTTTTAATCATGACGTGGAAAAAATCAGACATAAAACAGAATTCTATATCATATGGGCATGGGTATCCGTCGCTTTCTCTTTTGGTGCGATTTATAAATACATCGAAACAAATTGGCCAGGTAGTCTGATAATCTCAACGTTGTTGCTTTTGTTAGCAATAACACTTATCCGCTTAGTTAAACAATTAAAGCAGAAAATAATCAGAATAAAAAAAATTGAAGAAGAGGAAGAAATAGAAAAAGAGGAAGAAATAGAAAAAGAGGAAGAAATAGAAAAAGAGGAAAGTGCGAAAAGGGCGGCCATAAGAAAAAAAATAGAAATACAAAAAAATATGTCAGCGGTGGTTGCTAAACTAAAAGATGAAGAGAATAAGTTTGTAGAAAAAGTCAAATCAAGAAGCCTGGAAGAAAATATTAATTTGTTAACACTTCAATACAATTCACTATCAAGTAAGGAAAAAATTGTGACTTATGGTGAGTATGAAAAATCGATTAAATGGTTAAAAGCTCAATACAAATAACGTCATGGATGTAAAAATCAGCAGTGACAGAGATTCCTTCTCCCTTCAAGCTAATGGTTATAACCATGTGATATGTAAGGTAATTGTGCGTTTCATCCAATAAACTAACGTTAAGTGACTTTTTTATACCGACTTGTCCATCTTTAGAAAATCATTGTAAATAGCCAATATTTATTAATCTTTAATTCGCATCTTTATTAATGCTTAATTTAATAATGTGCTATAATTTATTGAATAATAAGCTAATTATTTTGTACTACGCAGTAAAATAAACAGTTTAAATACAATTCAATTCATAAGCTGTGTGCTTGACTGCTCTTGTTTAAACTTATTAACCAGGTGTAACGTTCCGTCCTATATAATATTTAACTCAGCATATTATTCCGCAGTCCTTTAGGCTCCATTATTCCTCCCCACCTGAAATAAACCG
>JAHXHI010000283.1 GCA_025656775.1 gamma proteobacterium symbiont of Bathyaustriella thionipta | reverse complement strand
GTCCAGGACAGTCAACGTGGGCGTAGTGACGAATATCGGATTCATATTCGACGTGTGAAGTTGCAATGGTGATACCACGCGCTTTTTCTTCTGGCGCTGAATCGATCTGATCAAAAGCACGGGTTTCACCACCGTGTTTTTCTGCCATACACTTGGTCATCGCAGCAGTTAATGTAGTTTTACCATGGTCAACGTGACCAATTGTACCAACATTGACATGTGGTTTTGTACGTTCGAATTTTTCCTTGGACATCACTCGACCCCAATATTAAGTTAGTTTATACAAACAGTTGTTTATCTGGAGCCCATGGCCAGAATTGAACTGGCGACCTCATCCTTACCAAGGATGCGCTCTACCCCTGAGCTACATGGGCTTTCATTATTCTTTAAATGACTAATCAGTCTTTAAAGTTTAACAAAAATGGAGCGGGTAGCGGGAATCGGACCCGCATCATCAGCTTGGAAGGCTGAGGTTCTACCATTGTACCATACCCGCAAAAACACCCTTTTGAAAATCTTGTTTCATCAAGAGTATTTTAAAGTAAAAAAAAACGCTTTACCTTATTTTATAAATAGTTTTATAAATAGTGATTAAGCGTTTCTTATACCGAATTCTATGTCTGCTCTTTCTACTCTATAACTCAAGAAAGAGTGGTGGAGGGGGGAGGATTCGAACCTCCGAAGGCTGAGCCAGCAGATTTACAGTCTGCCCCCTTTGGCCGCTCGGGAACCCCTCCAGTACCTCAGAAAGGACGCTATTATTGGTTAATTTCCTTTGCCTGTCAAGCGCTTCTTTAAAATATTTTATGTTTTTTACGGTTTCCATAAAAAAATAACTTTTATTGGTTTCAATTCCCTTTAATTTTGTTTTCTGTCAGCAGTTTTATAATATATTTCCCGGGAATTGCATAAGTAATCCCACTGGGTTTCTGCAGAATACTTTCTTTGCTTTTTTTAATAAAAACCTTGTTAATAACGCCGAGCACCTTGCCGTTGGTACTATCAAACATGGGACTGCCGCTATTACCCGGGTAGGCCGTTGCATCTAATTGATACACAAAATAGGGGTTTTTTAATCGTTTTATCATTGCGACTGATAGTGTCGATGAGCTGGGGGCGGGAATGACAACAGGTGAGATAGAAGAAATCACTCCCCGATGGGTGACAGGGTATAATCCCAATACGGCACCTATGGGAAATCCTGTAAATGCAATAGTCTCACCTTCTTGTGGTTTACGTGATGTTTCTACTTTCAGAGCAGGAAATTTTCTCCCTTCTATTCTAAGTAATGCCAGATCATGTTCTTTATCCTGCGCCAGAACGCTTACTTTACGGTATTTTACCTGTTTGTTATCACGATAAAAAATCACCAGCTGCTCTTTTTTTCCCGTTTTAATCTGTTTGGGGATAACATGATAATTGGTGATCACATGATAACCGTCTGCAACCACGAAACCGGTGCCCATTAATTTAGAGGGTGGACGTCGTGTTGCCTGTAGAGTCCCAACGCCCACAATCGATGGTTTTATTTGCTTGATCACCTGAGGGAGTGTTTGTGCTGACAGCTGATTGCTGGTGAATATTAGCAGTGCAAACAAAAACAGCAAGAAGGGTTTTATATGTTTTTTCATTATAGGTACAGGGTTAAAAGCGTTAAGTATTAAGTGTTAAGGAAAATCAAGAGATAATAAAAATCAAGGTCATGGTAAATGCCCTTTTCTTTACGCTCTTTCTTAGCGCTTAACGCTTTCATAGTTATCGATCAAATATTTCCAGAATACCACTGAGGTGATTATTTTGATCTGCAACAATCAATGCTTTTATTTTTTTTTCCAGCATCAGTGCTTCAGCATCAACCAACATTGTATCAGGTGTTATCGTTATAGGACTTATTGTCATTATTTCACCAATACTTGCCTGATTCATATCGATCTGCTTCACGAGTGCACGGCGTAAATCACCATCGGTCACAATACCTTTTACCTTAACATTTTCAACAATAACCACCAGTCCCAGACGCCCTTCGCTAATCGCAACAACAGCATCTTTCAGTGGCGTATCACGGGTAATAACCGGTAAATTTGTGGCATGCATCACATCTGCTACTTTGGTCAGCAGGCGCTTGCCAAGGCTTCCGCCAGGATGATAGCGAGCAAAATCTTCTGCTTGAAAGTTACGTGCTTTAATCAGTGCTACCGCCAGGGCATCACCCATTCCCATTGTCGCTAATGTTGATGTGGTGGGCGCCAGATTGTTTGGACAGACTTCACGTTCTACTTTAACACTCAAAATCACATCAGAATGTTTGGCCATGGTTGAGTCAACATTGCCGACAATGGAAATGATATTATTACCGAAATGTTTAAGCGATGGCAGGAGGTTGATAATTTCTTCTGTTTCACCGCTGTAAGATATTAAAATCAGTAAATCGACGCGCATCAGCATCCCCAGATCACCATGAAAGGCTTCTGCCGGGTGCATAAAAAAACTGGGCGTGCCTGTGGAAGCGAAGGTCGCTGTCATTTTTTGACCCACCAGACCCGATTTCCCCATTCCGCAAACAACCACTCGCCCTTTTGTGTTTAAAATCATATTGACTGCTTTTACGAATTCATCACCCAGCTCTTCTGACATATTGATCAGTGCTTTAGCTTGTTCTGTCAGGGATTCTTTGGCGATTAAAAGCATCGGGGACTGGTTGTTGTTCATTGATTGTTTTTTCCTTTTAATACTTCTCTGCTAACACTTCTTTGCTAACAACAGCTCAATTTTTTCTAAATCAGCTTCTACATCCACTCCATGGCCAGGCTCCTCATGAACAATAGAAACATGAATGCCGATACCATTGTACAGCACTCTTAATTGTTCTAATGATTCTGTTTTTTCCAGCATACAAGGCTGTAATGTCATATATTGCTGTAGTGCCTTACCACGATAGGCATACATGCCTATATGCCGATACCAGTTTGCGTCTTTAGTGAGTGCTTTTACCGCTTG
Organism: gamma proteobacterium symbiont of Bathyaustriella thionipta; assembly: GCA_025656775.1. Lineage (GTDB taxonomy): Bacteria > Pseudomonadota > Gammaproteobacteria > GRL18 > GRL18 > GRL18. The sequence goes on along the minus strand of JAHXHI010000283.1, from coordinate 2,270 downwards.
TTGTTCAACGGCCTGCATAGTAAAGAAATCTCTTGACCAGGGGAGTACTGCCCGGGAGAAATACAGCGCATAGCCCTGGTGATCCATCACCACTTTTACGACATTTGGATCAAACACTTCTTCTATATTATTGATTGGTGTTGCCAGAGTCGCCATTCCGGCTCTGGTATTATTGTTCAATGACTCGGCAACCAGTTCAATGTGTGCCGGAGCAACCAGTGGTTCATCACCCTGAACATTGACGATAATGGTATTATCATCCCAGTTTTTAAGGCTTAACACTTCTGCAAGACGCTCAGTACCAGAAGCATGGTCAGGCGCAGTCATGACAATGTTATCAGTAAATTGACCGGCAGTATCAATAATACGCTGATCATCTGTGGCAATAACCACTTCTTCAGCCTGACTCTGCATAGCACGTTCATAAGTATGCTGGATCATCGGTTTGCCTGCGATAAGCCTTAATGGTTTACCCGGCAATCTTGAGGAGGCATAACGGGCCGGTATGACAATTTTAAAGTTTGTTTTTTTCATGTTTATTATTTTTCAAACCGCAGGCTATTGAACGATTTTTCCTTTTTTACCTTTGGCCATCTGAGTATAGAGTTTATCCAGATTAAACTGAGCATCTAAAATTAAATCCGCTACTTCTCTGGCAACACCCTGTCCACCTTTGGCAACGGTAATATAATCCGCTGTTTTTTTAACAAAATCATGGGCATCCTGAACGGCAATCGCAAGCCCTACCTGTTCCATCACGGGCAAGTCAATGACATCATCACCCACATAGGCAACCTGCTCTTTATTCAGAGACAAGGTATCGAGTAGTTCATTAAAAGCAATGATTTTATCATTACATGCCGGATAGAAATATTGAACCGACAAGTCATTCATACGTTGTGACAGAGGCCTGGAATCTTTTGCTGTAATGACTGCCACGTTAACACCCTGCTGTTCCAGTAATTTAATACCGACACCATCTTTTACATTAAACTGCTTAAATAATTCCCCATCAGGACCGTAGTTGAGCATACCATCGGTCAGAACACCGTCCACATCAAAGATAAGCAGTTTAATTTTTTGGGCTTTAATTTTTAGCATTGAATTTTTTGTTTTTATGTATTTGTCGACTGGAGACTGTACTTCCTATTATGTTCATACTTCATCATTTCAGGTTTAGTGATTGATGATAAAACTGATTGATTATTTTGACTCAACCTTCTGGTTATTTCATTTAAGACCAACCACTTTTTATTACACCAATTTGGAGCTAACAGCAAATCTTCTGATGCAGTCCCTGTCAGGCGATGGAATATCATATCATCAGGAGCCATTTTTACCATATTAATCACTGTATCAACATATTCATTCATAGTAAGCGGCTGATAATTACCATTTTTCCACTGACGTGCTATCTGAGTCCCTTTTACAATATGCAATGGATGAATTTTGATCCCTTCTGGTCTTGTCTCCAGCACATGCGACATACTGGTCAGGCTATGTTGAATTGTTTCTGTCGGCAGGCCAACAATCAGATGAGTGCAAACCTGTAAATTATATTGATGGGCGCGTTGTATAGCATCCTGATATTCAGCAAAACTATGACCTCTATTCACTTCTTTTAAGGTACTATCGAAGCTAGACTGCAACCCAAGCTCCAACCATATTTCATAACCTTGTTCCTGATATTGTGCTAATAATTTTAATACTCCATCAGGTACACAATCCGGACGAGTACCAATGGACAAACCAATCACATCAGGTTGAGACAGAGCACTGTCATAAAGTGATTTAAGATAGTGAATATCTGCATAAGTGTTGGTATAAGCCTGAAAATAGGCAAGATAACGGATAGCACCCGTACGCTTTAAAATAACATTTCGTCCAGCATCAATCTGAACATCAATAGAAGGGGGGGTTCTGGAATTAGGGCTAAATGAAGTGTTATTACAGAAAGTACAACCACCAATTCCTTTTGTACCATCCCGATTAGGGCAGGTAAACTGAGCATCAATTGACAGTTTATGAACTTTATAACCATACTTTTCACGCATGGCCCGGCCAAAAGTCAGAACGGTTTGATCAAGGTACATGGGGGACTATGGAGCCTTAGAGTTACTCAAGGGCGATCATTATAAAGAAATTTAACATATTACACAATGCACACAATTTACAACCATAGGCAGGGTAAGAGCATTATAAATGCTGCCCTAATAAAATTTCAGCCCTGAAATTATCATCCAGAGCAGCTAATTTACGCTTTCGCTTAA